>CAMZNQ010000379.1 GCA_947313765.1 uncultured Sulfurovum sp. | reverse complement strand
GCTCACATTGAATACTTTAGAGGAATAGCAAATCCTATTGGTTGTAAAGTTGGACCAACTATGGGAGAAGATGAATTAATTGAGCTTATTGATATTTTAAATCCTGAAAATGAAGAGGGTAGATTAAACCTTATTGTTCGTATGGGTGCTACTAAAATTGATGAGTTCTTCCCTAAACTCTTAAAAAGAGTAAGAGATGAGGGGAGAAATGTTGTATGGTCATGTGACCCGATGCATGGAAATGTAGAGAAAAGCTCAACAGGATACAAGACAAGAGATTTTGCAAATATTCTTTTAGAAGTAGAGAAGTTTTTTGCCATACATAAAGAGATGGGAACAGTTGCAGGTGGAATACACCTAGAGATGACAGGAAATGATGTAACAGAGTGTACAGGTAGTACATCATGTTCCATTACAGATGAAGATTTATCTAGTCGTTATCACACTCAATGTGACCCAAGATTAAATGCTAGTCAAGCATTAGAACTCTCATTTAAAATTGGTGAGATGATAAACAAGTAGAGTTTTTGACCTCTAAATTTTAGAGGTCCTTTAGCTCTAATCTATTTATAAGCTCTTTTGGAAATATATCATTTTCAATATATTTTTTAGCCTGTTTGAATCCAATAAACTTCCATGAACCATCTTCATTTAGGGCAATAGTTTTACTTGTATGTTTGATTTTAAATATATGATTTTCACTATCTAGTGTTACTACTCCTTTTGATGATAACTCTGTTTTGAGTGTTTTTAACATATACTCTTCAAATTTTGAATCATCTGGTCTAGGAGATTTGATAACAGTTGTCATAGATGATGTGATAATAGAGTATATACCTTTATCATACTTCTTTATAGGGTCTATATTTTTATGTTTTACATCATTGATTTTTGCCATTTTCCCTGAATTAAATACTTTTTTTAGAGATTTTACCATCTTATCTTTTGGAGCAAGTTTGAATACCTTAGGATATATAAATGTTACCAAAGTATCAATATCATTATCTATAGTGGCTTTTGTATAGATTGAAAGTGCATCTTTTAATGATTTCATCTCCCTATTTTCACTGCTCTTTTGAGTATTGTTATTTTGCTTAGGGTTTGGTGTACAAGCTGTTAATATTAATGCAAGTATAACTATTAAATATCTTTTCATGATGTTCTCCTTTTTGTTAATACATCTACAATTTTGGTAACGACTAAGTCTGAAGTTACATTTAGTGAGGTTCTTGCCATATCTAATATACGGTCAACAGCTACAATAACAGCTAAATACTCAACAGGTAATCCAACTTGATTTAAGATAACTACCATCATAACTAGTGAGGCAGATGGTAGAGCAGCAACACCAACAGATAGTGCGACAACAGTTAGACCTAATATTAACTGGTCTCCTATTGTCATATCTAATCCTGCTAAATTTGCAATATATAGAACAGCAATAGTTAAATATGCTGCTGTTCCATCCATGGAGACAGTTGCTCCTAATGGAAGTACAAAACCAGCAGAATCTTTAGATACTCCTCCCTTCTCTTGAACTACTTGTAGACTTACGGGAAGAGTTGCTGCAGATGAGGCTGTAGAGAACGCCATAATACTAGACTCTTTTACTGCATTTAGATATTGATATGGATTTATCTTTGCAAAAAATGCCAATACTAAAGGCAGAGTAACAACTGCATGAATTAGTAAAACAGCTAATACAACAATAACATACTCCCATAGTCCTAAAATAACATCAATCCCCTGTTTTGCAATAATATAGGAGATTAGAGAGAATACACCTATTGGAGTTAGGTTAATAACCCATTTAGCAATATGAAACATAGCCTCATTGATAGATGTAAAGAGGTCAAAAAGAACATCTTGATGTTTCTCTTCAAGTTTAAAAGAGGCTAATGCTAAAAAGATAGCAAATACAATCACTTGCATCATATATCCACTAGCTAAGGCATTAAAGACATTTGATGGGATAAAGCTCATAATCATATCATGAAAAGAGAAAGGTTTAATCTCTGTCGCTTTTGCATATTCCATTCCTGCTGAACTAATAGGCTCTCCAATGGGAAATATGTTCATAACTAATATTGCTAAAAATACAGATAGAGCTGTAGTTAATAGATATAGTCCTATGGTTTTTAGACCAATCTCTTTGAGTTTCTCTACAGAGCCTAAACCTGTTAGTGCTGTATAGATAGAGGCAAAGACTAACGGTACAACCAACATTTTAAGTAGGGCTACAAACATATCCCCTATAAGTTTCTGCTCTAATGCTAAACTAGGCAGTAGAATACCAAATGTAATTCCAAGTACTATTCCTAAGAATACTTGAACATTTAACGATTTTAAATAGTGCATCTATTTTCCTTTATGATTTGGCGTATTTTAACGATTATCCAATTAAAAGTGGCTATTTTTTTCATATTCACTCTTTTAAGAAAATAAAAAAAAACATTTAACCATTTAAATAGTTCTAAGCTTATGTTAATATTAAAAATAATATTATTATTAATAATTAAAATAAATTTTATATTAACAAAGGATTTCAGATGAAAAAAATAATATTTTATATACTACTTCTCTTGTGTATGGTTACAAATCTTTCAGCAGGTACAGGTTACTTTCTAGGTCACTATGTCTCTGTTGCACATCTTCACAATATTTTTGAGCAAGTTAAAAGAACTACAAATGTTAGCCAGAAAGCTTTAGCAGATACATTTGCTTACTATGAAAAAAATCGTCTAAAAAAAGAGCTATCTCCTAAATATATTGCAATTGCAGACTACACTAAATTAGCATTTGAAAAAAGACTCTATATTATCAACCTATATAATGGTAAGGTTTGTAGATTTTTAGTGGCACATGGTAAAAATTCAGGAGCTGTAAATGGTCGTGTTGTTAGTGCAGGAAATGAAAAAGGCTCACTTAAAACTCCAACAGGATTCTTTAAAATAGGAAGTAGAGAAGGAGTTACAAGAAGAAAAGGTTATAGATATTTAAGTGTATATGGTCTTGAGTATCAAAATAGAAATGCAAGAGAAAGAGAGATACTTCTACATACTGCACATTATGTAGCTAATGGAGGACGTAGCTTTGGATGTTTTGCTATTGATCCAAGAGACAAAGAGCATGTATTTCCAAGAATGAAAAATGCACTACTATATAGTTATGTAGGTATTTAATTATCAATCCATAGAGTCCATTTTTGTTCTTTAAATAGAGCTTTTGCTTTAGAACAGATAGGGGCTTGGATATAGATATACTTTTTTTTTATAGCACTATCATTATAAACCTCTAATTTTTTATGAAACTCCATTATCTCTAGTGCCTCTTTAGATAATATTTTACTTCTCTTTTTAATGTGAATAATAGAAGCGTAATATTTTTTTAAATCTACACCTAGGTAGATGTCTATTTTTTTTCGAGACCCTAACTCTTTCATATCTATCTGTTTAAACGATTTAAATAGTAGGTTATTTTCTTGTAAAATATTGGCTATCTCTTTCATTTAATATTTTTACTTATAGGTTAATCTATTTAAATCAATAACTTGTTGATTGTAGTAGAGTTTTCCATTTGATATGAATGCATAATCTTCTACCTCTTCAACTTTATAGACTCTATATTGAGAAAAAGATTTATTGGAGACAATTAGATAACCCTGTTTGTCGAGAGCATAAACGCTATCGTTATATACAGTTGCTACCGAAAAGTGTGCAAATTTAAATTTCTTTTCAGATTGAATTGATAGAGACTCATCAAGTTTTAAAACTTGTCCATCTTTAGCAAAAACAAATATATCTTTGTTGTCAATTACTACTTCAGATATGCCACTATTTAACTCTTTTTTACCCTTATTTGAGATAGATAAAACTCTATTAGGAGTAGAGGCAATAAGTGTATTATTGAGACGACCTAAAAATATAATATTATTTAGTGATGACTCTGTACTTACATATAGCTCTTTTGAGACTTTTAATGTTTTCAAATCTAAAACAGTTAGTTTTCCATCAAGGGTAGGGATAACAACTAGACCATCTATCTTTAAGGGGTTTGCTATTCTTGTATCAATGGCAAGTGCTTTTTGTCCTTTGTTGCTATATACAATAGATTTTTTCTGAAAGTCATAAATCCCAAAATTATTATTTTGAAGTAGATAGACAAGAGATTTTCCAATAACTGTTCCTGCTACAAGAGCTTGTGAAAATTGAACTGTATCAACAACACCCTCTTTACCAATAATATTACATTTACCATAAGCATTGGCAACTATGGCAACATTTTTATTACTATTTATAAAATAGAAACCCTTATCAAGTTTTAGATTAATGCGTTGTTTTTTTGTAAGTATGTCTCCACTAGCCAATGTTGCACCATCTCGAGAATAGAAAATAATTTTATCACCCATAGGTAAAGAGGATGCGTTGTATGTCTGTTCTGGAGTATAATACTGTTTTGAGCTACATCCTGAAAATAGAATAAGAGCTAGAGAGGTTGCTAATAGAGTTTTTCTGTACATTACTTACCTTTAATAGTATAGTGTTTAATAATTTTTGAAATATTATATACAGGTGAATCCTCATTAATAGAGTCTAGCTCATCTTTTGCATCATCTATTTTTCCCTCTTTTATATAGCTAGAGGCATTATCAATATGTGCAATTCCACTATATAGTTCTGACTCAACTTTTTTTCCATCAAGAAGTGCTAAGTGGTAGCTACTTATATCTGAAATAATACTATTTTTATTTGAAGTTAGCTCTCTTAATGACTCTTTATCACTATTTTCTATCGCTTTTTTATAGGTGTATAGGCTAAAAAGAGCAGGGTTATTGCTCTTTAACTCCTCTAGTGCCTCTTTGTTTGTTGGCTCTTTTTCTAGGGTTAAGTAGGCACTATTTGCTGTTTCAAGTCGATTTTGTTCCATAACGTCTGTAACAGCTGTTCCTGCTAAATAAAGAGTTGCTATAGTCAGCACTGAATAGAGTTTAATTTTATGTTTTTTATAAAGCTTTTCTAATTTAAAAGCAGATGCTAACATCTGCTCATCATTTGTTAGCTCTTTTTTTGCTTCGTTTATAGTTTCTGAAATCTTCAATTTTATCTCCGTGGTTTAATAATTTTATTATTATATCTAAACAAATTTAGGATTTAAAGATTCACTATAGTAATACCTAAATTCCCCTTTTGTCCATGAAATGATTGTAGTTTTGGATATGATTTTAGATAATCTATAATAACTTTTTTTAATACTCCTGAACCTGTACCATGTATAATCTCAACTGTTGAGAAACCTGCTACTAGTGCATCAGATAGAAATATATCTAATTTATCAATTGCTTCATCTGCATAATTTCCAAGTAGATTAATAGATATAGCACCACGACCCGATTTTTCTACATTGACAGTAGTTTTTATCTTTTTTACAACTTTTTTAGGACTACTCTCTATATAACGTAGTTGTGAAGTTGGTACACGCATCTTCAATCCATCTATCTCTATGGTTGCCTCTTTGTTTCTAATATTTAGAACCTCTCCACGCTTTGAACGATATTTTACAAAATCTCCAACTTGCAACTCTCTTCTGTTTGGTTGTTCCACTTTTTTGGCATGGTTTGATAGTTTTTTATGTTTATTTGCTTCATTTAAAAGTCGTCTACCCTCAGTTGACTCTTTTGCTTTCATCGCCTCTAAGGCTCTTTTTGTGGCTGCATTATAACGATTTTCTAGTGTTGCTATCGCATTTCTCTGTTGCTCATTTAATCTCTCTTCTATCTCCTCTAACGCTTCTCTTTTTTTCTCAACAGACTCTAACTCTTCATCTATTTTTTCAAGTTTTAGACGCATTTCACGCTCTAAGGTGGTAGATTTCTCTATTAGCTCATTTAAATTCTCTTTATCTTCCCCGTAAATCTCTTTAGCTCTATTTACAATATGTTCTGGTACTCCATATCGTTGTGCAGTTTCAAAAGCGTAAGACTTTCCAATGCTTCCTTGTAAAAAAGTATAGGTTGGTCGTCGGTTCTCTTCATCATATAACGCTGCAATTAACTCTACATCATCATCTGTACTCATCAAAGAAGCCAAACGTTTATGGTGGGTAGTGACTATAAAGATAATCCCTTTTCTCTTTAACTCATCAAGCATTACTCTAAAGAGAGATGCTGCTTCATCTGAATCAGTTCCTAACTCTATCTCATCCACTCCTACTATTGCATTCTCTTTATCAAATAGCTTTGCAAACTCTACCATACGTCCTGCAAAGGTAGAGATGTCATTTTTAACCGATTGTGGGTCATCAATAACAGCCTCTATACTTTTAAAGTGACCCACTTCACTCTTCTCTTGATTACATTTAAATGGTAGAAGATTTTTAGACATATAGACAGCAGAGAGTAGAGATTTTAATAGCATGGTTTTACCACCAGCATTTACACCCGTAATAAGCATAACAGATTTTTCTAATTTAATGTTTACAGGTTTGGGTTTCTCAATAGCAGGGTGGCAAAATCCATCTAGTTTAACAACTTTTCGTTTTGATGGTAAGATAAAGTTATACTCAAATGCTCTAGCAAATAGTACACGAGCTTGATATTGGTCAAACTTGTCATACTCACGATTAATAAATCTCATAAATAGAAAATGTCTACTCATAACCTCTGAAAAATTTTGACAATAACGGTAGATAAGCTCCTCTTTACGACTTAAAAGAATTGACTCTTTCTCTTTTAAATGTGATATTGATTGAGGTAAAATATAGAAAAAACCAGCAGAAGTACGACCTAAAACAGAGGCTTTAATCGCTTTGTTAAATCCACCACGAACCATAAGCGTCTCTTCTCCATTTAAAAAATGGACTTGTGTATCAACTAGATAATCTTTTAGAGTAGAGGAGTGTGCTAAACGGTAGAGTCTATCTTTTAGTTCAGATTTATTTTGTTTTAGGGCTTTTTCAATCTCATATAGTTCAGGTTCACGTTCAGGATTAATGTTACCCTCGTTTGTAAAATATAATATAATATCACTTATCTCATCAGGAATATTTATATCTCCAACCCATCTATTTATAGGCTCTGGAAGAGAGGAGGCTTTTAGAGCATTAAAATACTCTATCATGGTCGCAAAAGCATATATCTCATCTAAAGAGAGTACACCCTGTTTTTTAAGACGATTAAGTTGATTGTCAAGGTTTGGAACTTCTTTTATGGGGGGAAACTCTACATTAGAGAGAGAAGAGATATATTTAAAATGTTGATTTATATCTCCTTTCATCTCAATGTTTTTATCTGTTGCATAAAACTTTTTAAAGTTATCTATGAAGTTATCTAAGTCTAATTTTTGGGTTATGGTTTTCAATAATATCTCTCTTTTTTATAAAAAATTATAGCGTATTTTGGGTTCAACAATAGATAACTTTACACTTCTATATTCGATAGAATAAAAGCATCTTTATACTCTCTTGGAACTCTATTTTTAACAAATTCTGCCTCTCTTCTACTTCTATATGAACCAATAAGGAGTTTGTAGTAGTATCTAGTACCTACAACTCTTCTTATAATTACTACCTTATATGATAATTTTTTTAACTTTTTAGCTACTATTAGCACATATCTTCTATTTTTAAAAGCACCAATTTGAATGTAAAATCTCTTTTGACTCAAACTTGGATTTATAGTTATTCTATCTGGGTAGTTTGGATATCTAGATACTCTACCATATAATAATAAAAAAAGAGTAAAAGTTAATAGAGATATAATTATTTTCTTCATTTTAAACTATTATTCTCCACGAATTTGGTAGGTAATATCTCCTGCACCAAATGCAGTAATTAAATCTTGATTATACTCTCTTATAATATTGTTATCTTTTATGATTTGAACTATACCATCTTTTTTTGTAACTCTGTCTGCCATATATAGTTTATAT
>CAMZNQ010000378.1 GCA_947313765.1 uncultured Sulfurovum sp. | reverse complement strand
AGTAGAATCAGGGATAACCGCCACACACTCAACTGCATCGCCATTTCTGTTCCACTGTTTACCACCTTCACGAACAACTACAGGCATAGAAGCATCAATAATCACATCGTTTGAAGCGTTGAAGTTTGTTTGACCTTTGTCTGAGTCTACCATTGCAATTTCAGGATTATCAGACTCTACTACTGCTTGGAATGCTGATTTAATCTCTGCTTCTAAAGCATGACCAGCAATCTTTTTCTCTAAATCGCTCATACCTTGGTTAGGGTTAACATTTAACTCTGCGAATGTATCTGCATATTTGTCAAATACCTCTTGGAAAAATACTGTAAATGCATGACCAAACATAATTGGGTCAGAGATTTTCATCATAGTAGCTTTAAGGTGAATTGACCATAAAACACCATTTGCTTTTGCATCTTCAATTGTTTTAGCAATAAAGGTTTTAAGTTTTGCAACAGACATAAATGTACCATCTAAAACCTCTGCATCAAGAGCATCAATAGTTGCTAACTCATTGCCATTAAGAGCAATGGTTACCTTTTGTGCTTTGTCCATAGTTACAGACTGCTCATTTCCTTGGAAATCACCGTCACCTGCCATATGTGCTACATAAGATTTAGGATTCTCTGGGAATGCTTTAAGTCTATGTGGGTTTTTTTGTGCAAATCTCTTAACTGCTTTAGCAGCACGTCTGTCCGAGTTTCCTTCTCTAAGTACAGGGTTAACGGCACTTCCTAGACAGGTAGAATATTTTGCTTGAATAGCCTCTTCATCTGCGTTTTCAGGGTTTTCAGGGTAGTTTGGAATGTCGTAACCTTGCTCTTGAAGTTCTGCGATACACTCTTTAAGTTGACCAACTGAAGCAGAAATGTTTGGAAGTTTAATGATGTTTCCATCTGCTTGAAGAACTACTTCTCCTAGTTTAGAGAGTTCATCTTCTCCTTTTCCCATTGCTGAAAGAACTCTTCCTGCTAGTGAAATGTCACTTGTCTCTACAGTAACACCTGCTGATTTTGTGAAAGCATTTACAATTGGTAACAACGAATAGGTTGCCAATGCTGGTGCTTCATCAATTTTTGACCATATAATTTTTGGTAATGACATATATCATCCTTATGTGTAGTTTAATAGCATGAGTTTATCAATTTTTTTTAAATAGGAGAATTAAACTCTCTTTTAGAGAAAAATATCTTACTTGCTTGTTTCTTTATTACACAGAGGAGATGGGGAAAACTCTATATAAAAAATCTATCTTAGAGTTGTATTTATTTCTAGATTTTTAGGAGTAGATAACCCCAAAATATCTCTAATCAGACGTTGTGCATTTTTAAAAAATATCTTCTCTACCTCATCAGTAGAGAATCCCTCTTTTAGTAATCTACTAGCTAATTTTCCCATTTGTGAAGCATCTTCAATCTCTACTTTGTTTGGTATGCCATCAAAATCTGAACCAATAGATATAACCTCAACTCCTGCTATATTTCTAATATGTTTTATGTGTTGAACCATATCATCAATCTCACCTATCTCTACATCTCTATTAGATAAAAATTTGTTAAAAAAGTTTATACCTGTAACACCTCCAATGTTAGCTAGTTGTTTTAACATGCTATCTGTTAGATTTCTAGGGTTGTTAGTAATGGCTCTAGCGTTGGAGTGAGAGGCAATGAATGGTTTAGTTGAGTGTTTTAGAACATCATTAAATCCACCATCACTAAGGTGTGATACATCAATAATCATATTTAACTCATTCATCATCCGAATAGCCTCTATCCCTTTTGGTTTTAGCCCCATATTTTGATATTTCCACTCAAAATTTGGATAACCTAAAGAGTTCTCATAGTTCCAAACAAGAGTTATGAGAGAGATTCCAAGCTCTTTAAAGAGGTATAGTCTATCTAAATCTCCTTCTAGTGCTTCTCCCTCCTCTATGGTTAAGAAAGCACCTATTTTACCATCTCTATTTGCCTCTTCTAATTCCCTATAATCTCTACATAGAGAGATGGTATCTTGGTTTTTATCTATCTCCTCTCTAAAGGTTTTAATCATATCTTTACAATAGTCAAAACTACTTTTAACTGTTTTACTATCTATATACATAGCAAAAAATTGAGCCATAGCCTCTCCCTTTTGAAGTTTTTCTATATCTATGGAGAGATTGTTTCTACTTAATTCTACTTTTTCTTTAAATATTAGTGTTGCTGTATCGCAATGTAGGTCGATATAGTTCATTATTTAACTCCATTTTTTTAAAATTTAAAATATTTTAGTTTTTTACGAATTTTAAAATTTCGTATAATATTTAGAGGTTTTCTCTTAACTGTTTTATTTTCTAAGAAATCTAAACAGGCATCAATAACTCTTTGGCTAGATTTTCCATCATTATAAGGGTGTGTTATTTCAATAAATCTATCTATCTCCTCCATAATCTCTTTTGGTCTATTTAAAGCTTTTACGATAGCACTCTCTAGCTCACTAGCAGAGTGAATATTAATCATATATTTTTGGGGTTGATTATTATTAATTGTAACAATAGGTTTTTTTTGTAAAATAAACTCTGTAATAGCAGATGTTGTATCTGAAATCATTATATCAGCTTCTTTAAATAGTGGTATTAGCTCTGTTGTATCATAGAATTTAAAATTTTCATTCTCTAATTTTTTAAATCTATTGACAACCTCTCTCTCCATTTTTGGATGTAAAACAGCAATAAATTGCCAATTACCAATTTTAGACAATCTTTCAATCTCATTAACTACAGATATATTTTTAGCAAGACTAAGACGTGTAGTAAAAGTAGAGCTTATCATAATTGTTGTTTTATCTTTTTTAGTAAATTCTTTTAATGGAAATAGTGGGTCAACTTTACTCCAACCTGTCTCTACAACTTCAAAATGTCTATATTTTTTTTGTAATTTTAAAAATGGTTTGGTGGTGGTCTCTCCTTGTGTGCAATATAAATCAAACATTCCTCTTATATTGAAGTGTCCCTTTGCATCACTTCTCTTTCCCACACTAAAACCATGAAAAATTTGAACCTTTATTCCACTAAAAAAGTTAGGTACAATGTTTGTTGCTACAAGAACAACATCTGGATTAAAATTTAGAACATCATCTACACTCTCTAAGAGATTCTCTCTTGTTTCAAAATAATTTTTTGTATTCTCTTCATCACAAAACCATTTAACACTAAAACCTCTTTTGACTATCTCCTCTTCTAAAGGTCTACCAATAGGAACTGCATAAGGTTGAGAGATATATATTAGGAACTTTTTCATATTTAAT
>CAMZNQ010000377.1 GCA_947313765.1 uncultured Sulfurovum sp. | reverse complement strand
TGTGAAAAATCTGGACTCTCTTTAAATCTTATCTTTAAACCATTACTAATCTTCTCAAAATGAAATATACTCCACTCTTTAGGGTCAAAAACAAGCTCTTTGATTTTAGAATTTTTAATCAACCTATTAGATTGTCCAAATAAATCTCCATCAATTATGACTGTTGCATCTTTTACTCTCTCTTTAGCCTCTATGGTGTATCTTGCATCTGTAATAAAAAAAGATTCACTTCCTAACTTTAAAAAAATTGCATTATCTGAACTATAGCCACACTCATAGTAGATAGCATTTTCATCTTTAACAATATAATTCATGGGATTTTACCTTATGGAGTATGTAGTCGGAGAGATTCCGACTTTTTTATTTTCTATTTATTTTGTAGAGCTACGTGAGCATCTTGTCCTTGCTTTTGCTCTTGAATAGCTTTTACCTCATTCATAATCTGAATAATTGATAACATTGCTAAATGGTAACCAAATGGTCCGAAACCAACAATTTGACCTGAACATACAGGAGCTGTAATAGAAGTATGTCTAAACTCCTCTCTTTGATGAATATTTGAGATATGAACCTCTACAGTAGGAATTTGAATTGCTGAAATAGCATCACGAATTGCAATAGATGTATGTGTATATGCTGCTGGACTGATCATCACACCATTTGCATCTCCAAGACCCTCTTGAAGTCTATCTACAATCTCACCCTCTAAGTTACTTTGAAAAAATTCAATCTCTACATTATTTTGCTCTGCAAATGATTTCATCTGTGCGTGAATGTCATCTAATTTCATTGGTCCATAAATATTTTGTTCTCTTAAGCCTAACATATTTAAGTTTGGCCCTTGTATTACTACTATTTTCATTTAATCTTTACCTTGTTTTTAAATTGTTGTGTAGTTTATCGAAATTTTAATAAATTCTACAATCTAACTATCGCATCATAGGCTGTATCTATCATTTTATCAATCTGCTCATTTGAAATAATATATGGTGGCATAAAATATATGATGTGACCTAAAGGTCGTAAAAGTACACCATTATCTAAACCATATTGATATACCTTTAGACCTATACGCTCTTCTGGTTCATACCCCCTTAGCTCAATTGCTGTTATCATACCTGTCTGTCTAACCTCTTTTACATTTGGTAGAGATTTAAACTTCTCCACTTTTTCTAAGATGTAGGATGATTTTTTTCTATTTTCTCCAATAACATCAGATGCTTCAAATAGCTCTAATGTTGCCAGAGCAGAAGCACATGCCAAAGGATTACCTGTGTAGGAGTGTGAATGTAAAAAGGCTTTATGCTCTCCATAGTCACAATAGAAAGCACTATATACCTCATCTGTTGTCATAACAACAGCTAAAGGGAGATAACCTCCTGTTAATCCTTTTGATAGAGTCATAAAATCAGGAGTTATGTCTGCCTGTTCACAAGCAAACATTGTTCCTGTTCGTCCAAAACCTACCATAATCTCATCTGCAATTAAATGTACTCCATGCTTCTCACAAGCTCTCTTTGCCAATGTTATATATATAGGATGATACATATGCATATATCCTGCACCTTGCACAAGAGGCTCTATGATAAATGCTGAAATCTCTTCTCCTCTCTCTTCTAAAATTTTTTCTAACTCAACAATTGCCTCTTCTGCACTCTCTTTAGTTTGCTCTTTAGGTACAGGAGTCTGAATACAAGATATTAAGAGTGGAGCGTAAGTCTCTTTATATAATTCAACATCACCTACACTCAATGCACCAATAGTCTCGCCATGATATGAGTTAGATAGAGATAGGAAGAGAGGTCTACTCTCTCCACGATTTTTATGGTAATGAAAACTCATCTTTAATGCCACCTCAACAGCAGATGAACCATTGTCAGCAAAAAATAGTTTATCTAAACCTTTAGGTGTTATCTCTACAAGTTTTTTAGCCAAATCTACAGCTGGTTTATGTGTAAATCCTGCAAGAAGAACATGCTCTAAACTCTCCAACTGCTCTTTTATCCTATTTGATATATGTGGATTAACATGACCAAAGATATTAACCCACCACGAAGAGATAGCATCAATATATGATTTATCATCAAAATCATAAAGATAAACCCCTTCTCCTCGGCTAATAGGAATGAGTGGTAAAGTCTCATGGTCTTTCATTTGGGTACATGGATGCCATATATGTGCTAAATCTTCTATTATTATTTGTGAATTATCACTATTCATTATTTACCTTATCTTTTTAAAGGAATATACTATGAATAAAGTAATTTTTTCATTAATAATTAATCACAACTAGACTAAAATGCCATAAACGTTAATATTAAGGCAATAACAGAATGATAAGTTGGATGCAAAAGAACAACAAATTTTTAATAATTACAATATGGATAGCGACTATATCTTTTATCTTTACAGGTGCAACTGCTGGGTTTTCATTTGGACTAAAAAGTAATAGCATAGGAAAAGTTGGAGATATTGAGCTTAAAAGAGATATATTCTCAATGGAGTACAATAACTTATTTAATAGATACAATCAGATGATGCAAGGAAAGTTTGACAAAGAACAAGCAAAGAGAATGGGTTTAGAGCAACAAGTTTTAAACAATATGGAGACAGAAGCAAAGATTCTTAACCTTGCTAAAGAGTTTGGAATTATCGTAACAGATAAAGAGGCAGGAGAGAAACTAACAACAATTCCAGCATTTCAAAAAGATGGAGTTTTTGATAGAAAGATATATGATACATTTATCCAAAATAGCCCTTTTCAACAGAGTACATTTGAAGAGAGTTTTAAAAATCAACTTATTATTGAAAAGAGTTTAAAACTATTAACAATAAAAGGAATAAAACCTGAATATGATGCATTTAAAGTTGCATTCGAGGTTGCTGATAAATTAAAATACTCTGTTTTAACAGATAAAGATGTAAATGTTACCATAGATGAAACAAAACTAAAAGAGTTTTGGGAGACAAGAAAAGAGCAATATCAAACTCCAAAAGAGTATACTCTTGATGTTAGATGGAGCGAGGTAGAAGATGTTAACGTAAGCAAAGAAGAGATAGATGATTTTTATGCTAAAAATAGATTTAAATATACCGATAAAGAGGGTAAGATATTACCATTAAATGATATAAAAGATTTTTTAATAGATGATGTAAAATTAAAATTAGCACATAAACCAGCATATAAAGATTACTTGGCATTTAAAAATGGAAAACTTAAAAAGAGCGAAACTGTAACAGTAGAGATTAATAACCCAAAATTTTCTAAAGAGTTATGGAGTGAAGTATCAAAACATAAAATAGGTGATTTTATTAAACCAAAAGTAATAAATAAAAAGTATGTTTCTGTAAAGATAGTATCTATTAAAGAACCCAAAATAAAACCATTTAAAGAGGTTAAAGAGAATATTACACCTCTATATCTAAAAGAGGCAAAAAAAGAGGCATTATCTCTATTATCTGAAAAAAAATTATCAACTATTGACAATGATGAGACAAATGTGTCAGATTTCATCACACTAAACAACGAGGAAACACAAAATGTAGGTCTAAATAAACAGGAAACTATGAGTTTTGTATCTCAACTATTTACTTCTAAAGAAGAAAAGGGTATTATACCTATAGGAAGTAAAGTGATAGTTTACAAAATTGTTGAACAGAAATTGATTACGCTTGATAAAAATAGCACTAATGAACTCTATAAAAATACAGATAAAGTAAAAGAGCAGAGTTTCCAAACAAGCTTAATTAAAAAGTTAGACAAAATGTATCCTACTGAAGTTTACAAATAAGTTTTTAAATTAAAAAACAGTATTAAGGATTACAAATTGAATAACCCTATCCTAGCAATAGATATTGGCTCTACTAAAATATGTGCAATTATCGGTAAAATCAGAGATGGTATTATTGAGATTAGTGGACATGGTGTCGCAAAATCACAGGGCATAAAAAAAGGTACTATTACAAACATAGAATTGGCATCAAAAGCTATTAAGGTAGCTGTTGATGATGCTAGACGTGTTGCAGGTATTAATTTAACACGAGCCACCATTTCAATCTCAGGAGCATATACAAAGAGTATCAACTCTACAGGAGTAGTTAATATTCCTAATCAAGAGATATCATTAACAGAAATTAATCGTGTAATGCAAACTGCTCTCTACAATGCAAATATCCCTAATGAATTTGAAGTACTGCATGTATTACCCTATAAATTTAAGATTGATGAGCAAGATTTTATCGAAGACCCAAATGGAATGAATGCAAGTAGAATGGAAGTAGATACCCATATTATTATGACAGCAAAATCAAATATTGGAAACCTAAAAAAAGCCGTACATGCAGCAGGGATAGAGATTGATAAAGTTGTACTTAGTGGTTATGCTTCGGCATTAGCTGTTATGTCTGAAAGCGATAAAACAAGAGGTGTTGCCGTCATAGATTTGGGAGGTCACACATCAAATCTTATTATTCATGTTGGAAATTCTATTCAATACAATGACTTTCTATCTGTAGGTTCTAACCACATTACAAATGATTTATCTATCGTACTACATACACCACTTGATTCTGCTGAAGAGCTTAAAATTACTAGAGGTAGTCTATTAAATAATAGCAATGGAGAGGTTGACGTTCCTATTATTGGAGATGAAGATAATTTAAATACTATATCTTTAGATACTGTGCATAATGTTATATATTTTAGAATGGAAGAGACTCTTAGTATATTAGCCAATTCATTAGAGAGAAGTGGATTGGTTGACCAATTAGGTGCAGGTATTATCTTAACTGGTGGTATGACAAAAATAGAGGGTACTAGAGAGTTAGCACAAGCACTTATGCCAAATATACCTGTTAGAATTGGTCATCCTGAAAATGCAACAACTGTTGCAGATAACTTAAATGCATCAGAGTTTTCAACAGCAATAGGATTAATATATCATGAATCAGGAAGGCATACAGAGTATGAACTAGAAGGTAGTAAAAACATGCTACACTCTAAAGATTATCAAGCAACAGAGTCGCTACAAGACATTACAATGAATAACATTACAAAACCTAAAATATCTGTATCTATGCCATCATTTACAGATGAAAAAGAGAGTAGTAATGAGCTATTTAAAGATTTAAGTCAAGAGCCAAAAAAAGACCCCAATAATCCATTGCAAAACTTTATGCAGTGGGCATCAAAAATATTTTAAGAAAGAAAAAGGAGCAAGATATATCTATGGAAGAATTTAACATAACAGAATCATCAGCTGGAGTAAATGGAGCAAAAATAAAAGCAATCGGTGTCGGTGGTGGTGGTGGAAACATGATAAACCATATGATCGAAGAAGGTATACACACTATTGATTTAATTGTAGCAAATACAGATGCACAGGCACTTGATAGCTCTATAGCACCATTTAAAATGCAGCTAGGTGAAAATGCCACTAGA
>CAMZNQ010000376.1 GCA_947313765.1 uncultured Sulfurovum sp. | reverse complement strand
CTTCATCTACACCATCAATTACTTCAAACTCAATATCTGTTTGCTCTTTTATCTCTCTTAGAACCTCATCTGAATTGGTAGCTTGACGAATCGCTTCTGTTGTAACAGCTTTAATTTTAAGATTTGAAAAATTCAATTTCTCTTTAGCCTCTTTTAGTGCTACAACTACTCTTGCTATGGCTTCTTCACTGATTTTACCTGTTTTTGTTAAATTATCAGCCGTCTTAACAGTTTTGTGAAACTCTCCTAAAATCTCTTTTCTATTACAGTTCATCTTTAAAACTCTTATGCTATTTGAACCTAAATCTATTGCTACAATATCACTACTCACTCTTCTCTCCTATTTTCAATTCATCTACTAAATATTTACCTGTATAAGAGCCTGTCTTTTCATGGTTTTTAGCCACCTCTTCAGGTCTACCTGTGGCAATAATACGCCCACCTTTGTTTCCACCTTCTGGTCCCATGTCTATAATATAATCTGCATTTTTAATCATATCAAGATTATGTTCAATAACTACCACAGAATTTCCTAAATCTACTAAATGGTGTAGTACACCTGTCAATCTATCGACATCTGCAAAGTGTAAACCTGTCGTTGGCTCATCTAAGATATATAGTGTTTTTCCTGTATCTTTACGACTCAACTCCTTACTTAGTTTAATACGTTGAGCCTCTCCACCTGAAAGAGTTGTTGCATTTTGTCCTAGAGTAATATAGTCAAGTCCTACAGCCATAAGCGTTTTTAGTTTGGTAGCAATAGAGGGAACAGCCTTAAAAAACTCCATAGCTTCAGTTACAGACATTGCTAAGACATCAGAAATAGATTTACCTCTATATAGAATTTCAAGTGTCTGTGCATTATATCGTGTTCCATTACAGCTATCACACTTAACTAAAACATCAGGTAAGAAGTGCATCTCTATCTTTATCTGACCATCTCCTGAACAGTTTTCACAACGTCCACCTTTTACGTTGAAAGAGAAACGACCTATCTTATAGCCTCTAAGCTCTGCCTCTTTTGTTTTAGCAAATAGTTTACGAATCTCATCCATCACTCCTGTATATGTTGCAGGGTTAGAGCGAGGAGTTCGACCTATTGGACTCTGATCCAAAGAGATCACTTTATCAACTTGCTCTAAACCTAAAATCTCAACACCATCTACCTTATTTACTTTTCGTGCATGATTCAAAACCTCTCTTGCAACAGGTAGTAGTGTTTGCAAAATAAGGGAACTCTTTCCACTTCCACTTACTCCTGTAATACACACAAAATTTTTTAGAGGAATTTTTACTGAAATATTCTCTATGTTATTTAAGGTAACATTATTAATCTCTATCCAACTCTTTTGAGGTTTGTCATGGGGATAGGAAATCTCCTTATCTCCAAATAGATACTTAGCCGTTAGTGTCTTAGCTCTCACCATCTTTTTAGGAGTTCCAGCAAAAACAACATCTCCTCCATACTTACCTGCACCCGGCCCTATGTCTATGATATAGTCTGCTGACATAATGGTCTCTTTATCATGTTCAACAACAATAACAGAGTTACCTTTCTCTTGAAGAGAACGCAAAGTTCTAATAAGCTTCATGGTATCACGCTCATGTAATCCTATGCTTGGCTCATCTAATACATACATTACTCCTGTAAGACCTGAACCAATTTGTGAAGCTATACGAATTCTCTGTGCCTCTCCTCCAGAAATAGTTCTTGCATCACGGCTTAAAGTTATATATGTTAAACCTACATCATATAGAAAAAATAGTCGCTCTTCAATCTCCTTTAAAACAGACTCTGCAATAAGTTTTTGCTGTTGGGAAAAATGAGAAAAGTTCTCTCTATTTTTAAAATAGTCATAACTTTTCTCAATTGGCATATCAATAATATCTGCAATATTTTTTTCCTCTATCTTCACAGCTAAAGAGCGTGGACGTAGACGATGACCATCACATCCATCACACACCTTTTCAGTCATATATTCACTCATATCTCTCTCTTCAGAGAACATATCATGGGCAATCTTAATGACTCCTGGCCACTCTCGTGTTAACTCATGCCGTTTCCATGTGAATTTTACCTGATTTACATCACCATAAAGAATTGATTTTTTCTGATACTCCTTAAGAGAAGAGTACTCAACATTGGTAGGAATATCATTCTGTTCACAATAGGCATTTAGAAACTTAGTGTAGTAACTTTTATTGAAACCATACATAATTTTAACAGCACCTGTCTCAATGGTTAAAGTAGAATCAATAACTTTTTTAAGGTCAATAACATAACGAATACCCAATCCATCACAAGTAGGACAAGCCCCCTTAGGAGAGTTAAAAGAGAAACTTACAGGCTCTAATGGTTCAAAACTTAGCTTACAGTCAAAACATGCTAGATGTTCAGAGTAGTGCATACTTTGTCGTTCAAGTTCTGAAAACTCTTCATAATTTAGAACTTCAATCTCAACCTCTCCATAGGTCTCTTTTAGTGCCTTTTCAACATCTTGTCCTATTCTATCTCTACTATCCTCTTTAACTACTACTCTATCAATGACAACTTTTATAGTATGTTTTTTGGTTTTACTCAATTCTATCTCTTCATCAAGACGAACCATAACACCATCTATCATTGCTCTTACATACCCTTTGTGTCTTAAAGACTCTAGCATATCTACAAATGTACCTTTTTTCTCTTTAACCAAAGGTGCTAAAATAACCAACTTAGCTCCAGTAGGAAGTTTAAGAACCTCATCAATAATATCAGAAGCACTCATAGAGGAGATTGGTTTTCCACATTTGTGGCAATGCTGTTTTCCAACACGAGCAAAAAGCAGACGCAAGTAATCATAAATTTCTGTAATTGTTCCCACTGTTGAGCGTGGATTTTTAGATGTTGTCTTCTGGTCAATAGCAATAGCAGGAGTCAATCCC
>CAMZNQ010000375.1 GCA_947313765.1 uncultured Sulfurovum sp. | reverse complement strand
GATTCCCACGGCTTTGTTTTGAGAGATTGATTTAATGCACCCTTTCATCGCCCCTTTCTTGTAGACCATCTCCACATTAAAACGCTCTCTGTTCTCTTTTAAAATATTATCCATCACATCACTGTCTAACTTACGCCCCACACCCACAAGTATTAGGTTGAATTTGATGGCAATGGATTGAGAGAGTAGTTCCCAATTTCCTTGATGTCCTGTAATAAAGATAATTTTTCTCCCCTCATCTTGGTACTTTTTAACTATCTCTTCGCCCTCAAAAGTTACATTTTTAACAACTTCGCTCTTTTGCATCTTATCTCGTGCAATGATTCCTAAAGTGGTATCGAGTAGGTTCATGAAAGCAGAGATGCCATAACGCTTTTTCTCTTTAGCAGAGAGGCTATTTTTGAAAGCAATATCTAAATTGGTATTGATGATTTTTTGATGTTTTTTACTAACGCTATAGGCAAACCATGAGATAGCTCTCATCACTTTTATCATAACGCTTCGTGGTAAAATCTTAATGATAAATGCAAAAAGTTTATAGAGTCCTAAGTAGAGATAATCAACCATTTAACAACTCTCTAGCCATAAGGATAACCTTATGAGAGGGGATTTTTTGAATAGAGAAGTCATTTTTATTGAGATTATAGGGGTCAACTAGACTTTTGGATTTAATGGTTCTGTTTATCTTAGTCTCATAGACACGGCTTACAGGGGTTGGTCCAAAAATGGTAATGGATGGGATATTTAACCCCCATGCCATGTGAGTAGGGCCTGTGTCATTTCCTATGAGTAAATCAGATTTGGCAATAGTAGCTTTTAAAGAGTTTAGATTTAGTTTTGGTAATAGTTTTGCCCATTTTGTTTTAGAGGTTATCCATAAACCTCGCTGTCTCTCCTCTTCACTTCCCCATGATATGAGTACATTCTCTTTTAAATGGTTTGCTACCTCTACAAACTTCTCTTTAGGGTAGTTTCGACTCTCCCATGTTGAACCGATTATAAATATTATATTTCTTCTCTCTTTTGAAAAATACTCCTCGACTCTTTCATCCTCTTCATAAAATAGAAAAGGCTCTTTATCTAGTATCATTTGAGAGGTTATATCTAAATTAAGTGGTTCGCTCATAACCCTTGCATTTCGGTCAATGGTGTTGGCATCATAAGCAATTTCAATTTTTTGACCATAAAAAGAGGATGCAACCCCCTCTCGAATGGACTCTTTGGAAAAACCAGCTATATTTTTTCCTAAAAGTTTAGCTGTAATTGCAGATTTTAAAAGCCCTTGAGCATCTATGACCAAGTCGTAGTTATTCTTAGCATAACTTTTGACTTTTCTTATATCTCTAAAAATGTGTAATGGATTATTTTTAATAGACTTTAAATTAAGAGTTAAGATTTTATCTATGTGTGGATTTCCCTCTAAAACTTGTCTGAATCCCTCTTCAACTATCCACTCTATTTGAATATCTGATTTAACTTTTTTAATATATTGTAGGGCAACCATAGCATGGATAATATCTCCCATGGCAGAGAGTTTTACAATTGCAACCTTCATAAATATCCTTTAAATTCTTTAAAATGCAATATTCTACCAAAATAGTATAAAGAGTTAAGAGATGACTGTAAGAGCTTTCAATTTAATTTGATATAATCACGGTTATTTATATAAAGGAACAAGCCTTGATAGGAATTGTTGATTATAATATGGGAAACCTTGCATCTGTGATAAATGCTTTTGAAAAAGTAGGAGCAGATATAGCCGTTGAGTCTGACCCTTCAAAATTAAAAAACTATGATAAACTCATTTTACCAGGTGTGGGTGCATTTGGCGATGCCATGGAACACTTAAAGAGTAATGGAATGGATGAAGCTGTTAAAGAGTATGCTAAGAGTGGAAAACCTCTTTTAGGCATCTGTTTAGGAATGCAACTTCTTTTTGAGAGTTCAGAAGAGTTTGGAGAGAGTGAGGGGTTAGGGCTTATTGATGGTAAAGTTGTTGCTTTTAATGAGCAGAAGTTTGACCACAAATTAAAAGTACCACACATGGGTTGGAATGAGATGTTTAAACAGAATGAGAACCCTCTTTTTGATGGACTTGATGAGGAATTTTACCTCTATTTTGTCCACTCATTCCACGCCGTGTGTGATGATAAATACGCTATAGGTAAAACCTATTACGGCTATGAGTTTGTATCAGCTGTAAACAAAAATAATATCTACGGCATACAACCCCACCCAGAGAAGAGCCATGAGAATGGTCTAAATATTATTGAGAATTTTGTAAAATTGTAGGTGTGACCATGTCACACGACAAAATTAGATTTAGATATAATTTATTAAATAAGCATTATGATAATGTGTGACATGGTCACACCTACGAAGGAGAGCCAAATGAGTGAACATTTCATAAAAAATATAGAGATTAAAAATTTTAAATGTTTTGAAGACTTCAAGGCAGAGGGTTTTGGAAGAGTAAATCTTATTGGTGGGAAAAATAATGTGGGGAAGACGGCTTTTATGGAGAGCGTTTATGTGAATATCAACTCTCAAACAGTTGGAACTCTTTTGTATGCCTTAGTTGCAATTAAAAGTTCAAGATATACGCTTGATATTTTAGATGATAAAAATAGAAATATAAATTTTTCAGTGAAGAGGTTTATTGAAGATTCAAATAATATTTATACAAAATCAAATATTAATGAAGTATCTTTTAATATAAAAGATACTGATGGAGTTAAAGGGTACTTTTTTAAATTAAAAGAGAGAGATGTTAGAGTTAATATTAACAACTTCTCTTTTGAACTTGAAGATTCAAAAAATATTAATTATATAGATAATTTAGGATTAAATAAAAGTAGTTTAAAAGAGGCATTTATAGCTGTTCAAATTAGGGATAAAGAGGATACCCTTTATAAATATATAAATAGTTTTGACTCGGATGTTATAAATTTCAAGATTATAGGTGGGGATATTCCTCAATGTAAATCTTCAAATGGAGAGTATAGAGACCTTAATCAATTTGGAGATGGACTAAAACATTTTATATCAGTAATATGCTCAATCTATGCGAGTAGTAATGGATATCTGTTTATAGATGAGGTAGAAAATGGAATACACTATACAAAAATGGAACTATTTTGGAGTGCTGTATTGCGTATATCTAAAGCACAAAATGTTCAAGTTTTTGCTACAACTCATTCAGCAGAGGCTATTGAGTCTTTTACAAAAGTATCTAAAAAGTTAGAAGATGAAGATATAACTTATATAAAAATAACAAAATTAGAAGAGAATAAAAGAATAGCAGGTATTAGAGATTTTGAGATGTTAGAATATATCTTAGAAGATGGACATGAGGCAAGAGAATAATGAAAGTTGCTATTTTACATGAGGGTAATGCGAAAAAGACAAATGATAATGAGCTATTAAAACTTTTAATATCTGAATTAAATTTAAATATTGAGCAAGTGATTTTTTTTGGTTTGGGAACAAAGAGTAATTTTTTTAATGCAAATAATCGTGAATATAAAATACTTTTACAAAAAATAGAAGAGAGAACAATAGGAAAAATTTTATTTGTAGTTGATGCAGATTATAAAAAAAATGATAGTAAATATGGTGGTTATCAAAATACAAAAGTAGAATTAGAAAAAACCATACAAGAGTTGGGATTAAAAGAGTATTCTGATATATATATCACTTGTGACCCCATAGAAGAGTGTGGCTATTTAGAATCACTAATTTTATCAACCATACCACAAGAGCAAAAAGAGTGCATAGAGACTTTTTTAGAGTGTTCAGATTTTAAATCTAAAGAGAATCATAAAGCTATTTTAAATCAGATTTATAAAACAGCTTACCCTACAGCCCCTTTCGACTTTTCTCATGCAAACTTTAACGAACTAAAACAAAAACTAAAAAACCTATTTGAGGAAACCAAATGAGTAAACATTTCATTAAAAATATAGAGATTAAAAACTTTAAATGTTTTAAAGATTTTAAAGCAGAGAGTTTTGGAAG
>CAMZNQ010000374.1 GCA_947313765.1 uncultured Sulfurovum sp. | reverse complement strand
CTTAAGTATGATTCAGAAGTCGAAAAAACATTTGCCAATGAGCTAGAAAAAGGGCAAATAACCGTCTATGCAAAACTACCAAATAATTTTAAAATACCAACACCAATGGGAAGCTACAACCCCGACTGGGCAGTGGTATTTAATGGGACTGATAAGAAAAATATCTATTTTGTAGCTGAGACAAAAGGTAACTGTGACCCCTTACAACTTAAAGGGAGTGAAGAGGCAAAGATTGCCTATGCACGAAAATATTTTGAGTGTTTAAATGATGAAGAGATAGATTATGATTGTGTCTCTAATTATGGGGAGTTGGTTGAGAAGATTTTAAAGTAGAGGCACAATCTCTTGTACCTCCATAGCTATTGTTGAGTATCTTCAATCCTACTACAAACTCTCTATTAAAAAAGATAGTGCTAAATTAAAAATATTTGCATCAGATAATGTAGTAGGACTAAGAAAAATTGCAGATATATGGTTATAAAATCCCTACTGCATCACGAATAATTGACATCTTCATATCTGATATCTCTCTAACCTTTTTTGCTCCATCAGATAAAATATCTTTAACTAAATCAGGATTATTAATATACTCCTCACGTCTCTCTCTTGCCTCTGCAAACTCTTCCCAAATAAGTTCTTTTAGGTATTTCTTTAAGTGACCATACCCCTCTTCTCCACTTTTATATCGTTGTTGTAACTCTACTTTTCTATCCTCGTCTAAAAATAGTGAAGCTAAGTTATAGATATTACACCCCTCGTACTCTAGTGGTTCTCCTAATGGAGTAGAGGAGCTAATGATTTTATTACACCGTTTTTGTAACTTTTTCTCCGTCTCCATAAATATATCAATCGCATTGTCGTAAGATTTACTCATCTTCTGTCCATCAATACCAGGAATAGTAGCTACATCTTCATTTACAATATATTCAGGTAGAGTAAAAATATCTCCATACTCATTATTAAATTTTATTGCAATATCTCTTGTTATCTCAACATGTTGTATTTGGTCTTTACCTACAGGAACTTTTTGAGTATCAAGAAGAAGAATATCTGCTGACATAAGAACAGGATAAGAGAATAGAGCATGGTTAGCTGTTATGCCTTTTGCTACTTTATCTTTATATGAGTGCGCTCTCTCCAATAGACCCATAGGGGTAAATTTTGATAATATCCAGTATAGTTCAAGCACTTGTGGTACATCACTTTGAACCCAAAAGGTAGTTTTTTGTGGGTCAATACCTAGAGATAGATAGTCAATAGCTGAATCAAATGTTAATTTTCTTAAAAGTTCTGCATCTTTGGATGTAGTTAAAGAGTGGTAGTTTGCAATAAAAGTAAATAGTTCTGCACTATCTTGGAGTTCTATCATTGGTTTCATTGCTCCAAAATAGTTACCAATATGAAGTTTTCCAGATGCTTGGATTCCTGTTAATATACGCATGTAAATCCTTGGTTAAATTATGCTAAAAGTATAGCAGAATTGATTTTATTCTTCTTTATATATAGGATTAAATTGTATAGTTAATATTGTTTTTTACTATTGTGTTGTATTATAACACAAAGGATTATATTATGAAGAAAGTCATAACTATTTTAATACTACTTCCCCTATTTCTATCTGCTAAATTAGATACATCTAAAGTAAACTCTCTATTATCTAATATAAAATCAACAAAAGACTCTTCTGTTGAAATAAAATTTTATAATACAGAAAATAGTTTGAAAATCAAAGATGGTTTACTATCTAAATCTAAAAATTCTGCTGATATTATTATCTTTCCAAAACAGAAGAAGATAAATAAAGCCTACATTATTAACTCATATAGTGAATTAAAGAAATATAAAAATAGTATTGGAGCTATCTATCTAAAAAAGGGTAGAACACAAATAGTTTTTGTTGAAGAACGGCTAAAAAAGAAAGGCTTTAAGTTAACAGATAAATATAAGAAATATATAATTAGAGAGTGTAAATTAGAGGCTATTTGTCTAATTTTAAATTAGATTATATAATATATTTATAATTTAAACCTAATGTTCACAATTAAGCACATTGTTATGTTAGTATAACAAAACAATTACTTTAGAATTTAGGAAAACTTTCATGTATAATAAATTTAGCTTTTTTCGTAATAATAAAATTTATCAGTACATGATTGGAGGTTATCTATTCTTATTACTTTTAGGAGTATATTTTTATAAAAATATAGGTAATTATGAAAAAAGACTTAAAAATTTACTTTTAAATCAAACTATATCTTCTACAGAGAATGCTTCAAATAATATTTTAAATCGTATGTTAAAAAAATATCCAGATTTTGTTAATGCAAACTATATGGATGATAGAGTTAGACGTGAAAATGAAGATAGAATCTCTGACCTTCTTAGTGATGATATATCTTCTGTATATATTCTATATCTTGATAAAAAGAAAGAACTATTTTATCTTTTAGATGTATCTCTAAAGGATAGGGGAGAGTTAGGAGAGCCTTTTGAGCCTATTCAAAAGAGAATTTTTTTAGAAGCTAAGATGTACAAAGAGAGTAAAATATCTGTTCAGCCAACAATTAATGATTTAGGGTTTACATTGGTTAAACCAATTATCCAAAATGAAAAAACAATAGGCTTTTTAGTATTAGACTACAAAGAGGGAAATCTTTCAACACTTTCTTCTCTTTTGAATGTTAGTGTAAAGAGTTTAATATATGCAATTTTATTTGGTCTAATTGTATTGCTACTATTGATTATATATATAATTCGCTCTCAATATATAAAATATATTATGTATGTTAATCCTGTAACAAATGCCTACAATAAAATTTATTTAACAGATAATTATGAGAAGATAGATTTCAAATCTTACTATATAGCATTAGCAGATATAGATTTATTTAAGCGTATTAACAATCTATATGGTCATAAAAATGGAGATAGAATATTAATCTATATTATCAAAAGAATTATGATTCTACTTAGAGATGATGATATGTTTATTCAGTATGGAGGAGAGGAGTTTCTCTTGCTTATTTGCAAAGAGGGAAAGAGTGAAGATGAGTTTAAAATACTTTTAGAGAATATTCGTAAGTTAATTGAGGCTACTGTTTTCACGAAAAAAGACGATAAATTCTCTATAACAATATCAATTGGTGCATTGATTCAAACTCAATTAGAAAAATCTCTACAAGAGTGTATTCACAAAGCTGATAGAGCTTTATATAAATCTAAGCATAATGGACGAAATTGTATAAATTTTTTTGATATATCACAACCTGAACGTATATATAGAGAGGAGCTAAAAGAGATGATTGAATCTGATAAGTTGGTATGTTACTATCAACCTATCAACTCTCTAGTTGACTCATCAATACATCACTACGAGGCTCTGCTTAGAATTGAAGATGGAGATAATATTATCTATCCTGATAAGATTTTACCTCTTTTAGAGGATTCATCGCTGTATTCTCTTTTAACAAAAAAAGTTATTGAATATAATGTAAAGATTTTACAAATGGACTCTACTATGATAATCTCAATTAATCTCTCAGCAGATGATTTGATTAATGATTCCATATTATCTCTACTTTCAGAGTATTCAGATTTGTCTTCAAGAATCTTTATTGAGATATTGGAGACAAAAAGTATAGATTATGTTAGAGTTGAAGAGTCTATTCAAAAATTAAAGCATCTTGGTTTTAAGATTTGTATTGATGATTTTGGTTCTGGTTACTCAAACTTAACTCATTTGTTAAATCTATCAATTGATTATTTAAAAATAGATGGAACTATCATTAAAGAGATTCTTAATGATAATAAACGTGCATATAGTATTGTTAAAACATTTGCACTCTTCTCTAAAGAGAATAATATTGCTGTTATTGCAGAGTTTATTGATAATAAAGAGGTTTTAGATGTTTTAAAAACCCTTGGTGTTGAGTATGGACAAGGTTGGTATTTTGCAAAGGCAGAACCTTATAGTGTGTT
>CAMZNQ010000373.1 GCA_947313765.1 uncultured Sulfurovum sp. | reverse complement strand
CTCTCTTCTTTTTGAGTCTCATCATCAACTTTCGGAACTTTTGTAAAATTATGAGGGAAATTTCTATCTTTTAAATGCTTAAAAGAGTTAATATCAAACCATTCAGAATTTGTTATGGCACTATTTAGTTTATTTAAAAATTCAGTTTTTTCTATGTCTCTATCTTGATTGAAAAGAGAGTAGTCAAAAAGGCTAGCTTGTTTTGTTGATTCGTATATTTTCTTTTCTATTTCCATGGTTATTATCCTTTTTCTTCTCTTCCCTATATGGAATTATAACTAAAAAAAAAGTTTAATTCAAGATTAAAATTTCTATCTCTCCTATATATAATACTCTTTTATTTAAGTTTTTTTGGTAATATATGTTCTGCATTGTTTTATTTTAATAATAAATATGATATGATATGTCTACAATTTGTATTGTAAATATTTAACTTGAATTTTAATATTTAAAAAATAAGATAAAACTTTAAAAGTCTATAAACAATATGTTTAAGAGAAAGGCTTGTAAAAAAATTATAAATTTCTTAAAGGAGATGCAATAGATGAAAAAGATTTGTGTTATAGGCTTGGGCTATATTGGTTTACCAACGGCAGCATTGTTAGCTAACAAAGGGTATGAAGTGCATGGTGTAGATATTGTGCAATCGACTATAAATATAATAAATAGTGGTAAAATACACATAGTTGAACCTGAACTTGATACTTTTGTAAAAAGTGCTGTCAGTATGGGCAAATTAAAAGCTGATTCTAAACCTATAGAAGCAGATATATTTATTATCGCAGTTCCTACCCCTTTTCATGAAGGGTATGTACCAAATATAGATTATGTGCTAAGTGCTACTAAATCCATAGCATCATATGTAAAAGAGGGGAATATTGTAATACTTGAATCAACTTCTCCTGTTGGAACGACTGATAGAGTAGAAGAGGTTCTAAAAGAAGAGGGTGTAGATACTTCTAAAATTTATATAGCTCATTGTCCAGAGAGAGTATTACCTGGTCATATTATGAGAGAGCTTGTAGAGAATGATAGAATAGTAGGTGGCACAACATCAGAAGCTACAGCAAAAACTGTAGCATTTTATAACACCTTTGTAGATGGGGAAGTTCTATCTACCACTGCAAGAACAGCTGAAATGGCAAAGCTCACAGAAAATAGCTTTAGAGATAGTAATATTGCTTTTGCAAATGAACTGAGTATGCTTTGTGATACGTTCGATATAGATATTTGGGAACTCATCTCATTGGCAAACAGACATCCTAGAGTAAATATATTGCAACCAGCTTCAGGAGTAGGTGGTCACTGTATTGCTGTTG
>CAMZNQ010000372.1 GCA_947313765.1 uncultured Sulfurovum sp. | reverse complement strand
TCAATATCAGAAGATGTAACTGTTACATTTGACTTATCTCTAAGCATAAAGTGAGCTCCAACCTCATCAATAATATCCATCGCCTTATCTGGTAAAAATCTATCATGAAGATATTTAACCGATAGAGATATTGCTGATTGTAAAGCCTCATCTGAAAACTTAATCTGATGGTAACTCTCATACTTATCTTTTACACCTTGTAAGATGATAAATGTATCATCTTCAGATGGTTCATCAATATCTATCTTAGAGAAACGTCTTGATAGTGCTTTGTCTTTATCAAGGTGGTTTCTAAACTCTGCATAGGTAGTTGCACCAATACATTTCAACTCTCCTCTAGCAAGTGCTGGTTTAAGTAAATTGGCAGCATCCATACTTCCACCAGATGTTGCACCTGCTCCAACTAAAGTGTGAATCTCATCAATAAACAAAATTGCTTTATCTACCGTTTGAAGCTCACTCAAAACACCCTTAAGACGTTTTAAAAAATCTCCACGATACTTTGTGCCTGAAATCATAGCACCCAAATCTAAAGCAAAGATAGAACTCCCTTTAAGTACATCTGGAACTTCATCATTTGCTATCTTTAATGCTAATCCCTCTGCTATGGCTGTCTTACCAACTCCTGGTTCTCCAACCAATAGAGGGTTATTCTTCTTTCTTCTACAAAGAGTCTGCATAACTCTATCTATCTCTGAAACACGCCCTACTACAGGGTCTATTTTTCCTTTTCCTGCAATTGAGACCAACTCTAGGGTATAGGCTGTTAAGTTAGGAGTTGTATCCTCCTCCTCTTCATTCATCTCTAAAATATTCTCTTCAATATCTGAGTGAGAGATAACTTCTAAAATATCCAAACGACTCACACCTCTTGAATGTAATAAAGTATAGGCAAAACTTTTAGTTTGAGTAAAAATAGATGCCAATAAATCTCCTATCTTTGCTTCTGATTTTCCAGATGCGTTAATATGGTTAACCATATCATTCATTACATGAGATAGTGCTAATGTTTCATAGGGTTCATAGGAGATATTCTCATCTTCCAAATCTTCCATTATGGGGTTATTTAATGCAATATACTGCTCAACAGACTCTTGCATCTCATCCACATTAGCACCTACCATTGTAAGTATCTCTCTACCTTCTGAACTTTTTAGAATAGATAAAAAAATATGTTCTAAAGTTAAATATTCATGTCTATTTTCTTTTGCAAACTTTACCGAGGCACGAAATATATTGTTAAGCTCTACACTAATCATCTTTTTATCCTTTTCATCTGATGTTAAACTTCTTCCATTGTGGCTAGTAGTGGAAATCCATTACTCTTTGCCAACTCTTTTACCTGATACACTTTTGTCTCTGCAATTTCAAAGGTATAGATACCACAAACTGCTTTTCCATTTTTATGTACTTTTATCATTATCTCTTCTGCTTGATTAATACTTTTACGAAATAGATTTACCAAAATATCAACAACAAATTCCATTGAAGTATAATCATCATTATGTAACAAAACTTTATACTTTCTAGGTTCTGATACAATTAACTCTACTTCTAACTCTTCTTCTATTTTAGACACTTAAATATCCTCTACTATTACTATATATAATACTAGTATAGCCTATTTTGTGTTACAATACTAGTAAAAATTTGGAGTTTAATTGTGAAATTACTCTTTATAACTGCAACAAATACAGATATTGGTAAAACATATACAACTTTAAAGCTTATAGAACTCTTAGGGAAAAAAGGTATATCTGTTGGAGTTTGCAAGCCTATTGAGACAGGTGTAGTAGATAATCCCATAGATGCAACACTACTATTAACAGAGGTACAAAAATATAATAGTAACTTTAGAGAGTTAAATCCAAAAGATATTACAGCCTATACATTTGAACTGCCATCTGCCCCATTTTGTGCCGATACCAATAGAGTTATAGATATTGAAAAGATAAAAGATAAGATAGAAGAGTTATCAAAACGTTGTGATTTTTTAATCATAGAGGGTGCAGGAGGGTTATTTGTACCTATTACATCAGACTATTTTATGATAGATTTAGCTAAAGAGTTAAATATCAAGACACTTTTGGTAACACCCTCTAAGTTAGGATGTATAAACGATACTCTTTTGAGTATAGAGGCTTTAAAGAGTAAAAATATAGATTTTGATTGGAGTGTTAACCTATTTGAAGATATTGAGTCATTCAAAAAGGTTACACAACCATTTTATGATGAGGTTTTCCCAAATTGGTGGAGTATTGAGAAAGGATTAGATACGTTTCTTGAGACTTTTTAACT
>CAMZNQ010000371.1 GCA_947313765.1 uncultured Sulfurovum sp. | reverse complement strand
ATAGTTTATCAAGTCTTTTTTTAGAAGTTTCTAAATCATCTATATTATAAGATAAATCACTTCTATAATGTGTACTCATCATATAAAATCTAATCACTTCACCATTATATAGCTTAAGTGCATATTTTAAGAAAAAGCTATTTCCTAAAGATTTGCTCATTTTTTCACCATTTATATTTACAAATCCATTGTGCATCCAATATTTTGCTACCTCATGACCTATTGCACAACGGCTCTGTGATGCCTCATTTTCATGGTGTGGAAATAGTAGGTCTGCTCCACCTCCATGAATATCAATAGTATACTCATTACTTCCTGTTTTTGAAAAATGTTTTTCTATCATCGCTGAACACTCAATGTGCCATCCAGGACGACCTTTTGAGAATGATGTTTCAAAACATATATCATCCTCTCCACTACACGCTTTCCATAGAGCAAAATCTTTTGGATTACGCTTTAAAGAGGTGTGTTCAATTCTACTTTTATTATCTTCATCATCTCCTACCATTTTAGATATATGACCATATTTTTCATCTTTAGAGACATCAAAATATACATCTCCTGATTCAACAAGATAGGCAATATCTCTATCTATTAAATTTTGAATCATACTCTCCATTGCTTTAAGAGACTCTGTTGCTTTTGGTTCTATGTCTGCATCAACTACACCTAAAGCTCTCATATCTTCTCTATATCTTCTAATGTAATGGTTAGTTATCTCCTCTAAACTTCTTCCACTCTCTTGAACTTTTTTAATGATTTTATCATCAATATCTGTAAAGTTCTTACCCATAATTACATCATAATGGAGTGCTTTAAGTGTTCGTGCTAAAAGGTCAAAACTTATGCTACTTCTAGCATGACCCAAGTGAGCATCATCATAAACGGTAGGTCCACAAACATATATAGATACCTTTCTTGGAGTAATTGGTTCAAAAGGAAGTTTTGTTTTTTTGATGCTATCGTAGATGTACATAATAGGTTAACCTTATTTAGATATTTTTTGGGATTATATCTAATAATTAACTTGTAATCTCTTTTTTTCAAGAGATTACAGATTAATTAATATTAATTTTTATATGGTTTTGCTCCTGGGATAATGAGTCTATCTCCTATAACAATTTGTAAATTTTTATTGATTTTATCTCTATTTGCTTTATAGATTCGATAATATTTAGTATTATCATTATAGTATGCTTGTGCATATGTTGAAAGTGATTCATTGTTTTGTACCTCAATAACAATATGGTCATCATAAACTTCAACCTCTTTGATGGGTTTTCTTATGCGAGTAGTTTTATGTACTTTTGACTTTTTAGGTTGAATTCTTTTAATTGTCTTTTTAACAATTTTAAGTTTCTCTTTCCCTTCTATCACAGGTTTACTAATAGATAGCACCGTTACCAATGAACGTAATTCTATAATAGTATTTATGTTTGCTTTTTGTTTCTTTTTTAATGCAGAGAGTTCAGCCAAGATACTTTTTAATTGCTCCTTAATCTCATTTGTATCCTCTTCACTATCTAAATCTTTTTCATCAAGCTGTTTGCTTGTAGGAAGTTGACTCAATATTGCATCTTCTGGTTTCTTTGAACAACTAAGCTCTTTCTTTTTGAAATCTGTACAACCTACAATTGGACCCTTCTGAAAAAGGGCAGATTTATCTGACTCATCTACCAATTGAATATCTCCTAATTCATCTAAGCTATTTGCTACTAATTGTGTAGTGTATAGTGATATACCTGCTATAAATAACATTTTTTTCATTATATAATTCCTTTTAAATAGTCTATTATCAAAGTATAGCATTAAAGTTTTATATTCTTTAATAATCTTTATAAAAAAATAATAACATTTGTGTTTTTTAAAATAATCATACCAAAAACAACTTTTAGTTATAATCACGCAATTTTTCATTAACCATATATAATAACGTTAGGATAAGACAGTGATTACACTAAAAGAGGCATTGACAAAAAGTAAAGAGGAGTTAGACTCTCTTAAAGTTGAGATGATAGAGGGGGCAAAAGAGAGTAGCTTAAATGCATATATTGACTTTGCTTCATCAGGAGATGGTATTCCTATTCTCATTAAAGATAATATTCAAGTAAAAGATTGGTCTATAACAAGTGGCTCTGAGATTCTTCAAGGGTACATTGCTCCATATAATGCAACAGTAGTTGAAAATTTAAAATCAAAAGGATTTTCTCTATTTGGTAGAGCAAACATGGATGAGTTTGCAATGGGTTCTACCACAGAGAGTTCTTTTTATGGCGTGACTAAAAACCCTTATGGAGAAGATAGAGTTCCAGGAGGAAGTTCGGGTGGTTCAGCTGCTGCTGTGGCTGGAGGAATTGCCATTGCTGCATTAGGTTCAGATACAGGTGGTTCGATTCGTCAACCTGCATCATATTGTGGCTGTGTAGGAATGAAACCAACCTATGGACGTGTAAGTCGTTTTGGGTTAGCCTCTTACGCTTCAAGTCTTGACCAGATTGGTCCTATTACTCAAAATGTTGAAGATTCAGCAATCTTGTATGATGCAATTGCATCTTATGATGAAAAAGACTCTACCTCTTCAGATTTGCCTTTAAAACCTATTTTTGAAAATCTTAATGGAGATAGAAAGTTTACTATTGCTGTTATAGATAACTATATTTCAGAAGCTAGTGAGTCAATTCAAGATGCATACGCTAAGACAATAGAGCTTTTAAAAGAGGCAGGACATACAATTATCCATAAAAATATGACAAATACTAAGTATGACATATCTACCTATTATATTGTAGCAACAGCAGAAGCAGCTACTAACTTGGCACGTTATGATGGAATTCGTTATGGTAATCGTATAGAGGGTAAAAATTTAGAAGAGACTTTTAGAAATACAAGAGCTCAATTTGGAGATGAAGTAAAGAGAAGAGTTATGCTTGGAAACTTTGTTCTTTCAGCAGGATATTATGAAGCATACTATCTAAAAGCTCAAAAAGTTAGACATTTAATTAGAGATGAGTTCAATAAGATTTTTGAAGATGCAGATTTGATTCTCTCTCCAGTTGCTCCAACAGTTGCACCTAAAATTGGTTCAACTCATGACCCACTAGAGATGTATAAGAGTGATATGTATACTATTGCCATTAATCTAGCAGGATTACCTGCCATATCTCTACCTGTTGCTAAAGATAGTGAGGGTATGCCAATTGGTCTACAACTTATTGGAAAAGCATTTGATGAACAGAGTATCTTTGATGGGGCTTTAAGTCTCGAAAAAGTTGTTAACTACACAAAGTAAAAGGAAAACCTAAAAGATGAATATTAAGAAAAAAGCATTTACATTTGAAGATTTATTATTAGTGCCTCAACACTCAACAGTTTTACCAAAAGAGGTCTCTATTAAAACCAATCTTACAAAACGTGTAACTCTAAATACACCACTTGTATCTGCTGCTATGGATACCGTAACAGAATATAAAGCAGCAATTGCAATGGCTCATTTGGGTGGGATTGGTATTATTCATAAAAATATGGATATAGAGACTCAAGCAAAGCAAATCTCTAAAGTTAAAAAATCTGAAAGTGGTATTATTATCGACCCAATCTATATATCTAAAGATAAAACAGTTGCAGATGCAGATTTATTGATGGCTGAATATAAGATATCAGGTGTACCTGTTGTTCATGAAGATATGACTCTTTTAGGAATCATTACCAATCGTGATATGCGTTTTATTACAGATATGACAGAAGTAATTGAAGATGTTATGACAAAAATGCCATTGGTAACAGCAAAAGCAGGAACAACTCTTGAAGAGGCTTCAAAAATCTTACAAGAGCATAAAATAGAGAAACTTCCAATTGTTGATGATGAAGATAAACTTCAAGGTCTTATTACTATTAAAGATATTGAGAAGAAAGAGAAGTTTCCAAATGCCAATAAAGATAAGCATGGAAGACTTAGAGTAGGTGCAGCTATTGGTGTTGGTCAATTAGATAGAGCAGAAGCTTTAGTTAAAGCTGGGGTTGATGTTATTGTTTTAGACTCTGCTCATGGACACTCACAAGGGATTATGGATACTCTAAAAGAGATTAAAGCAAATCTTGATGTAGATGTTATTGCAGGAAATATTGCAAGTGGGGTAGCTGCTAAAGATTTGATTGAAGCTGGAGCAGATGCAGTAAAAGTTGGTATTGGGCCGGGGTCCATCTGTACTACACGAATTGTAACAGGTGTAGGTGTTCCTCAACTATCAGCCATTGATGAGGTGGCACAAGTTGCAAACCCATTGGGTGTTCCTGTTATTGCAGATGGTGGTATTCGATTCTCTGGAGATGTGGCTAAAGCATTGGCAGTTGGTGCAAGTTCCATTATGTTAGGTTCAGCACTTGCAGGTACTTATGAAGCCCCTGGAGAGATGATTTTGTTTAATGGGAGACAGTTTAAAGAGTACCGTGGAATGGGAAGTATTGGAGCAATGACAAAAGGTAGTACAGATAGATATTTCCAAGAGGGAACAGCAGCCGATAAGTTAGTTCCAGAGGGGATTGAGGGTCGTGTTCCATATCGAGGTAAGATAGCATCTGTTATTCATCAGATGATTGGTGGACTTCGTGCTTCTATGGGTTACTGTGGTTCTAAAGATATTAAAACATTTTGGGAAAAAGCAGAGTTTGTTGAGATTACATCAGCAGGACTTGCAGAGAGCCATGTTCACGATGTTACAATTACAAAAGAGTCGCCAAATTACCACTCTTAACTATTTATTTTAATATATTAAATATATTAAAGATAAGTTATAAGTAAAGATAATGTGTTATACTTTAAATTCATAATTTAATTAAAAAAGGAGTATTTATGAATTTAAAAGTTAAAACATTGCAAAAAGGGGTTGTTCTTTCTCTTATATCCTCTACACTTTTACATGCAACAAATGGGGATAATCTTATTGCCGTAGGTACAAAAGCTAGGGGAATGGGTGGGGCAGGTATTGCTGTAAGCCATTGTGCTGAATCTACTCTTCATAACCCTGCACTCATCACATGTACAAAAGGAACTTCAATCTCTTTTGGTGGAACTATATTTATGCCAGATATGTCTGCGAAGATGGGACAAGCTAGTTCACATAGTAGTGATGCAGATATGAATATTATCCCAGGGGTTGTTATTTCACATAAGCTTAATGAAAACTGGTATTTAGGTATTGGTATGTGGGGAACAGCAGGAATGGGGGTTGATTATCGAGATGCTAAACAGACTCAAACTGATTCTGGTAATATGCATATGGTATCAAATCTACAACTTATGCAGTTTGCTCCCTCTGTTGCATATCGAACTGGTAATTTAGGTGTAGCCCTTACACCTGTCATTCAATATGGTGCATTGGATATAAACTATCAAGGTTTTGATGGTAAAAATATTGGAGATGGTGTTGCACAAGATTTAGGTTTTGGTCTAAATCTAGGTGGGTACTATGATTTCTCTAATGGTGTAACACTTGGTGCTGTATATAAATCAGAGATTGATATGGAGTACAAAAATCAACTATCTCGTTCAACTAAACCTTTTGTTGATTTTGGTATTTTCCCTGAAGCGATGGATGACCATTTGGAACAACCTGCTGAAGTAGGTGTTGGTATTGGATATGAGTTAAATAAAAAACATACTTTTGCATTTGATTATAAGCAGATTAAGTGGAGTGATGCAAAAGGGTATAAAGATTTTGGATGGGATGACCAAAATGTCTATGCTGTTGGGTATCAATATAAAGCAGATAAGTGGAGAGGTAGATTAGGATACAACTATGCTAAAAATCCTCTAGGAGAATCACAAAGTGGACCTGCTGTTATTAAAGCAGGTAGCTATGCACAAGCAGGTGGAAATGCTCTAAATATGTTTAATCTTCTAGGTTTCCCTGCTACTGCTGAAAAACATTATACAGTAGGTGCAGGATATGAGTTTACAGATAATTTTTATGTAGATTTGGCTTATGTTTATGCACCAAAGACAACAACTACAATGAAGACAATAGTAGGTCTAAATCCTCAAAATGGAGATATGTATATAGGAGACTCAACAGTTAATCATGCTGAATCAAGTCTCTCATTCCAACTATCATATAGATTCTTTTAACCAAAAAGAGTTGCTATCATAGCAACTCTTTTTTACTCTTTTGTTGGAGTTGTACAATCACTCTCGTCTTTTGTGATTGTATTAAGATTAGCAAATCCACACCCCTCATCTTTTACAGCATTAAATGTAGAATCAATACTAACACTCTCTTCAATAACAATACCACTACTTTTATCATCATCTTTAGATGATTTATTATATGAGTCAATAATATCTTTATCGCCATTAATAATTCTAATATGAGTACCTTTTTTATCAACTAAAATAGGTATGGTTTTGAAGTTTAAGAATGTAGCAAAATGCTGTGCTTCAATATCTTCTATATTTATCTTTTTAAATTCAATATAGTTCTCTTTCATATACTCTTTTACCTTTTTACAGTGAGGACAAGTTGCAGATTGTATTAAATATGTTCCATCTTTAATTAGATATGGTTTTGATTGAGGAATAGCTAGAAAACTTAGAGATACAAAAACAGAAATTGCACCTATTATTGCTACTATAAAGTGTTTAAATGATGCTGTGAACATAATAGCAACTAAGAAAGCATATACACCCATACAAAATTTACACATCTCTGGAGAGGCGTAGTATTGATACCCTAGCATAATGGTTTCAAAAAGAAGTGATGCACCTACTACAATATAGAAAAAGTTTTTATGAACTATCTTTGTATATGCGAGTATACCTGTAATTAATATTGCTAATCCTGCCAATATGCCTATGAAATTGAGATAGATACTATCAAAAAGCAGAAGGCTATCTGCAAGTTTACACCCTGTAGATTCACATAGGCTAGAGTGGTTTAATTTTAAATATGTCTCTCCTGAAACATATAGAAAAAAGAGAATAGGTAGAAAAATAAATGATATTTTTTTCATAAAATAGCTCCTCAAATTTTTAATAGATAATAGCATATTTATTGTTAACAATGATAGATAAATATCTATTTATTAAATTAAATTTAATAAATTTTAATCTTTAAAATAGAATTAAAAATCTTTTGGGTATAATCTCAAACTTTTTAAAAGCAGGGAGATTTTACTCTCTCCTGAATAATAATATTAATGAAGGGTTTGCAATGTACGCAATCATTAAAGCAAGTGGTCAACAATTCAAGGTTAAAGAGGGAGATATTATCTGCTTTGACAAAATGAGTCTTGAACCAAAATCTGCTGTAGAGTTCAAAGAGGTTCTAGCAGTAGATAACGGAGAGTTAACAGTAGGTACACCTTTTGTAGAGGGTGCTATTGTTAAAGGTGAGGTAATTAACGAAGGTCGTGATAAAAAAGTTATTATCTATAAAAAACGTAGAAGAAAAGATTCAAAACTTAAAAGAGGTTTCAGAAGAGACTTTACTAGAGTTAGAATTACAAGCATAGCATAAGGAGCATTATATGGCACACAAAAAAGGTCAAGGGTCAACTCAAAATAACCGTGATTCAGCTGGTCGTCGTTTAGGCGTTAAAAAATATGGTAGTGAAGCAGTTATACCAGGTAATATTATTATCAGACAGAGAGGAACAAAAGTTCATCCAGGTACAGGTGTAGGTATGGGTAAAGACCATACTATTTTTGCACTTATTGAGGGTGTTGTTAAATTTGACAATGTCACAAAAGGTAAAAAAAGAGTATCTGTAATACCTGCATAACTCCCCCTCCCACTTTCTTATGAGCTATTTTTAGCTCATTATCATTTTTTTTAAAAACTTGTTATAATATTTGTATGAATTTCCTAAAATTAACTCTTGTTTTCATTATTTTTCTACTTCTTCCAATTTTATACATAGTATGGGATAGTAACAATCATCTTAAATCTATTAAAATTGCTGTTGGGACTAAAGGTTCGGCTTACTATAAAGATGCCTTAAAATATAGAGATGAGCTAAAAAAACATGGTGTTAACCTTCAACTTATAGAGACAAAAGGTTCAATAGACTCACAAGATAGATTGCTTAATGGAGATGTAGATTTTGCTTTTATTAAAGCAGGGACAGAAAAGGAGAGGATTTTAGCATTAGCTAATGTATCCTATGAACCAATTTGGATTTTTTATAAAAATAAAAAGATTTACGACTTAAAAACCTTAAAAGGTAAAAAGATAGCCATATCAATAAAAGGTTCAGGGATTAAACCCATTGCAAGAGAGCTATTGAACCTAGTTGGTATTAATAACTTTAATAGTAAACTCTACTTTTTCCCCAACAGTAAAGCTATTAAAGCCCTAGAGAGTGGAGAGATAGATGCAATGTTCTACATATCTGCACCCAATGATATATTTCTTCAGAAATTAATGCTAATGCCAAATATAAACTTTATAGATTTTAAAGAGGCAAACTCATATCGTCAATTTTTTATTCAAAAAAGAAAATATGTACATATTGTCGAACTCTACTCTCACGCTTTTAATATGAAAAAAAGAGTTCCTCAAAAATTTCATACACTATTGGCTACAACAGCTATATTGGTGGCAAAAGAAGATACAAAAGATGAGATGGTTAGATTGATGTTGAAAGTGGCAGATAGAGTTCATCAGAAGATGGGACTATTTCATAGTGAAAATAGATTTCCAAATGTATCTATGTTAAACATTAAACAGCATAAAGCTTCCAAATACTACTTTAGAAAAAAATCAAATTATTATGAGGAGAATTACTCATTTTGGATAGCACAAACATTAACAAAACTACAAAACATAATATTAAAGTATATATTGCCACTTGTAACTCTATTTGGATTTTTTATTGAGGTTATTGTTCCCTCATACTATCTATATACACGGCGTAGATTAAATCGTTGGTATGACTATATAAACTACATTGATAGCAATATAGAGAATCTAAATGTTTCTGATTTACAGGGGCAGAGATTACGTCTTCAAAGTCTATTGTCTGAAATTAGAGCAACAGATGATATTCCTTCTATTCACATGGAGATTTTCTATACTATTCAAAACCAGATTGTAAATATACTTGATGATATAGATAAGCAGATAGAGTTTTTGAGTTCTCGTTAATATCTTTTAGATATAATTCCAAAATTATTAAGAGGATTTTTTACTCTTAGAAGGAAGTATATGTTTGTAGATAGTGTTGATTTGATGGTTAGTTCGGGTAAAGGTGGGGCAGGTTGTGTCTCATTTTGGACAGAAAAGTTTGTAGCAAAAGGTGGTCCTGATGGTGGAGATGGTGGAAAAGGGGGACATATCTATTTTGTTGTAGATAACAATACCGATACACTTTCAGCATTAAGAGGTAGAAATCATATTAAAGCAGAAAATGGTCGCCCAGGAGAGGGTCGTAAATGTTATGGACGTAAAGGTAAAAGTGTAGATATTATTGTTCCTCCTGGAACACAAATTATAGATGTTTTGACAGATGAAGTTCTTTTTGATTTAATTGAAGAGGGAGAGAGCGTTCTCTTTTTAGAAGGTGGAAAGGGTGGACTTGGAAACATGCACTTTAAAACCTCATCTAATCAAAGACCAACCTATGCACAACCTGGTTTACCTGGTGTAACAAAAGAGATTCGTTTAGAGATGAAGCTTATTGCCGATGTTGGTCTAGTAGGCTATCCTAGTGTTGGAAAATCTACACTAATTTCAGCACTATCAAACTCTCGTCCTAAAGTTGCAGAGTATGAGTTCACAACTCTTGTTCCCAATTTAGGAGTAGTTAATGTTGGAGAGTATGACTCTTTTATGATGGCAGACATTCCTGGAATCATAGAGGGTGCATCAGATGGTAGAGGTCTTGGACTTGAATTTTTAAGACATATTGAGAGAACAAAAACACTTCTAATTTTAGTAGATATATCCAATTACAGAGAGATGAAATATCAGTATGAGACTCTACTATTAGAGTTGCAAAGATATTCAAATGAACTATCAAAAAGACATTTTGCTGTAGCCATTACTAAATGTGACTCTATGCCAGAAGATGATGTAAATATCTTAACACAAGAGTTCATAGAAGATATTGGGTTAAATGTTAATAAAACACTAAATAGATATAAAGTTAACTCTAACTATCTATCATATGGTTTTGAAGAGGACTTTGGAGTAGAGTTACCAACAGATAGACCACTTTTTGTATTACCTATCTCATCTGTTTCTCATCTAAATACAGACCCTTTACGTTTTGCTTTAAAAAGCTTTGTTTCATCTGTAAATGAGGAGGAAAAAGAGGCAAATGGTTAGAAAGCGTATTGTTATTAAAGTTGGCTCTCATGTATTAACAGAAAACGGTAAGATAGCAAAAGATAGAATGAGAGATTTAGTAGAGCTTATATCCTCTCTTATGAAAAGAGATATAGATGTAATTCTTGTTAGCTCTGGAGCAGTATCTGTTGGATATACGGTGTTACCTTTAGATAGATGGATTTTAGGAAATAAACAGGTTTTATCTGCGATTGGGCAACCTCTACTCTTAAAGATGTATCAAGAGTATTTTGGAGTCTACAATATTTTATGTTCACAAGTTCTTTTAAGTGCAGGAGATTTGGACTCTAAAAAGAGAACTCTTTTAGCACAAGTTGCTATTGATGGTCTGTTAAATAGAGGTGTTATTCCCATAATAAATGAGAATGATGTAATTGCTACTGAAGAGTTAGAGTTTGGAGATAATGACCAGTTATCGGCCTATGTAGCTTATAACTTTGATGCAGAGATGTTGGTTATTTTGTCAGATATTGATGCACTATACGATAAAGACCCTAGACTATTTAGTGATGCAAAAGTGAGGAGAGAGGTGTTTTCTATCTCAAAAGAGGAGTTAGATGCACCATCAACAGCAAATAATGAATTTGCAACAGGTGGTATTGTTACTAAACTAAAAGCTGGTAACTTTTTATTGAAACATAATAAGAAGATGTTTTTAGCTACAGGTTTTGATTTGAAAGATGTAAGAAGTTTTCTAATTGATGGTGTTCAAAAGGGTGGAACACTTTTTTATTCAAAGAGGTAAAAATGATAAAAATAGTCTATATGGGTACACCATACTACGCAAAAGAGATTCTTCAAAGACTCATAGATGATGATAAGATAGAGATTACTTTGGTTTTAACTCAACCAGATAGAAAAGCAGGACGTAAGGGGAAGTTAAAAGCTCCAGATGTAAAAATATTAGCAGAAGAGCATGATTTGAAAATCTTACAGCCTGAAAAACTTTCAGATGAAGGAGTTTATGAAGCCATTGTTGATGTTAAACCAGATTTTATTGTAGTTGCTGCATTTGGTCAAATTTTACCTAAATCAATTTTAGATATTTGCCCTTGTATTAATCTACACGCTTCACTTCTTCCGAAATATCGTGGTGCAAGTCCTGTTCAACAATCACTACTAAATGGAGATAAATTTACAGGTATTACTGCGATGTTAATGGAGGAAGGTTTAGACTCTGGAGCTATTTTAGGATATAGATATTTTAAAATTCCAGAGACAATGCTACTTCCTCAACTTATGAACAGATTAAGTGAGGATGCCTCTCTTTTAACCATAGATATTTTACATCGTTTTGATATGATTGAACCAATAGAGCAGATTAGAGCAGAAGCTACATATTGTAAAAAGATTAAAAAGAGTGATGGTTTAGTTGATTTTTCTAATGCCTTTAACTTATATAGAAAATATAGAGCTTTTTATGGTTGGCCAGGGATTTTTCTGGAGGGTAATATTAAAATTTCAGATATATCTTTGGTTGAGACCAAAACTACTAATGAAATAGGATTAATTCTTGAAATTAAAGATAGTTCTGTAATTGTTGGTTGTTTAAGAGGCTCTTTAGAGATTGGAGTCATTCAAGTACCATCTAAAAAAGCTATTAATGCAAAGTCTTACTGTTTAGGAAAAGGGTTAAAAGTTGGAAATTATCTCTTTTGATACTCTTCCATCTACACAACTATATCTCGTAGAAAAGCTAAAAAATAGAACTATCTCTACACCTGTTGCTGTAATTGCAAAAGAGCAAACAGAGGGAGTTGGAAGTAGAGATAACTCTTGGGATGGTGGAGTTGGTAACTTATTTTTTTCTATTGCAATAGATTTAGATGATTTACCTAATGATTTAGCTCTAAATTCTGCATCTATCTACTTCTCTTTTATTATGAAAGAGATTTTAGAATATTATACTGAAAATATTTGGTTAAAATGGCCTAACGATTTATATTACAATAAGAGTAAAATTGGTGGAGTTGTAACAAAAAAGATTAATAATATTCTTATATGTGGGATAGGTGTAAATTTAAAAAAAAATTCAAATGGCTTTAAGTCCTTAAATATAGGTATTAAGCCTATCTTTTTACTTAGAAAGTATATTTCAAAATTGGAAGAGTATGCATCTTGGAAGCAAATTTTTATTCAATATAAGATAGAATTCGAGCGAAGTCGGGATTATTTTAGTCATATAAATAGTGAATATAAATCCTTAAAAAATGCGACTCTATCGGAAGATGGTTCTTTAATAATAGATAATAAGAGAGTATATAGTATAAGATGAATGAAGTAATTACAATAGCAAATCAAAAAGGTGGAGTAGGTAAAACAACAACAGCTGTTAATCTCTCTGCATCCTTAGCAAGTTTTGGTAAAAAAGTACTCTTAATAGATGCAGATGCACAGACAAATGCAACAACAAGTTTAGGTTTTAATCGTAATGATTATGAATATAATATATATCATGTTTTGATTGGCATCAAAAGTATCTCAGATGTTATTTTGAAAACAGAAGTTGAAAATCTTGATTTAGTTCCTGCAAATATAGGATTAGTTGGAATAGAGAAAGAATTTTATAGTTCAGATAAAAAAAATAGTGAACTTCTACTAAAAAAAGCGATAAACTCCATCAATAATATATATGATTTTGTTATTATTGACTCTCCTCCTGCATTGGGTTCTATTACTGTAAATGCCTTAAGTGCATCTGATTCTGTTATCATTCCTGTACAGTGTGAATATTTGGCATTAGATGGTTTAGCACAACTTCTAAACACTGTAAATCTACTAAAAAAATCACTTAATCCAAAACTAACAATTAGAGGTTTTCTCCCAACTATGTTCTCTATTCAAAATAATCTATCTAAACAGGTGGTTGAAGATTTATCACAGCACTTTAAAGAGGAATTATTTTTAGATAAAGATAAAGAGTTTATTGTTATTCCTAGAAGTATTAAAGTTGCAGAGAGTCCAAGTTATGGTAAACCTGTAATTGATTATGCTGAAAAATCAAAAGGTGCAGTAGCCTATAATGATTTAGCAGAGTGCATTTTACAAGGATAATTATATGGCATTGGGAAGAGGATTAGGCTCTATATTAAATGAAGTGAGTATGGCTTATGATAATGAGATGGTAATAACATCGCCCTATATTGAGTATATAGAAGATATATTTATAGATAAAATATCTTTAAATCCATATCAACCACGTAAATATTTTGAAAAAGAGTCATTAGAAGAGTTAGCAAAATCTATTGAAGATTATGGGTTACTTCAACCTATTGTTGTTATTGTCAAAGATGATGGGTATCTGCTTGTAGCAGGAGAGAGACGTTTACGAGCTTATAAATTATTAGGATTAGATATTATTAGAGCTATTATAGCTGAGGTTAATATAGATGAATCAAAATTACGTGAATTGGCACTTATTGAGAATATTCAACGAGAAAATCTTAATGCAATGGAGCTAGCACACTCCTATAATGAGCTACTTAAAGTATATAAGATTACTCATGATGAACTATCTAATATTTTATATAAGAGTCGCTCACAAATTACAAATACTTTAAGACTATTAAATCTTTCAAAATATGTTCAAGAACATTTAATTAATGGTACTATCTCTCAAGGTCATGCAAAAATATTGGTAAGTTTTGATGAAGAAGAGCAGAAAAATCTACTTGATACAATTGTCTCTAAGAGCTTATCCGTTCGTGAGGCAGAATTTTTGGTTAAAAATAGAAAAAAGAATCTAAATAATGATAACTCTAAGGAGTTAGACTACTGTTTCATAAAATCATATAAGGGAGATATAGCTAATAGAATCCCTTTTAATTTTAAATTAAAAAATAATAACTCCATAGAGATAAAATTTAAAGATAAGAGTGAAATAGAGAATTTTCTAAAAATGTTACAAAAATAGACAAACTGTAACCATAAGATTTATCTATGCTACTAATCTACTCAATGCTTTTTTAAAATTTATCTGATGCCCATAATATAATTAAATATTAACCAAATCATTACATTTTACAAGTTATAATACGCGAAATTTTTTAGAGGAGTTTGAATGCTTGACTTGAATCCCAGTTTAATGTTGTTTGTTCTTATTGTCTTCTTCTCACTGCTTTTTTTGTTAAATCAGATGTTGTTTCAACCACTACTTAAGTTTATGGATGATAGAACGGCAAGTATTGCAAAAGATTTACAAAATGCAGAAGAGATGGCAGATAATAGCGATGGACTAAATGCAAAAGCTGATGCACTCTTAGCTGATGCAAAAACAGAAGCTAATGCAATCAGAGAAAAAGCTACTACTGAAGCAAAAGCTTTAGCAGAGAGTAAAATAGAGAGTAAAATGAAAGAGCTTGATACCATGTATAAAAAGTTCTTATCTGAATTGTCATCAGAACAAGAGGCATTAAAGAACTCACTTACTTCACAGTTACCTAGTTATAAAAAGAGTTTACAAACTAAACTCGGAAACCTATAGGAGGAGCATGAATGAAAATTAAAACAATAGCTCTACTTTTATCTCTTGTTGCTTTACCAACATTGTTATTAGCTAACGGAGAGCATCATGTAACTATGATGGATTCAGATTTTAAATATAGAGTTTTAAACTTTACTATTTTTGCAGGTTTAGTATATTATCTTGTTGCTAATCCTATTAAAGCATTTTTTTCAGGTCGTTCAGAAAATATCTCTAACCAATTAGTAGAGATTGAAGAGAAGTTAAATGCCTCTAAGAATGAACGTCGTTTAGCAGAAGAGAATGTAGCAAAAGCAGAAAATAAAGCTAAAGAGATTATCTCTGATGCAGAAAAAGAGTCAAAACTTTTAGCTTCAGCAATCATAGAGAAGAGTGAAAACACTCTATCCCTTCTTGAGAAACAACTTGAAGAGAAGCAAGAAGTAGAGGTTAAAAAGGCTACTAAAGAAACAATTAATGCTGTTTTAAATGATGGTTTTGATAACTCTGATATCAATATTGATGAGACTAAAGTAGTTTCACTAATCTCAAAAAAGGTGGCGTAAATGGAAGAGTTAATTGCTAACAGATATGTTAACGCTTTAGTTGAAATTACATCCTCAGAGCAGAGAGCAGGATTTTCATCTGTTCTATCTGCTATCTCTACACTTTTTGATGATGCTAAAGTAGCAGAGAGCCTAACCTCTCCTCTAATAAAAGCTGAACAAAAAACAGCATTTGTATTGGATGGTTTGGGTAAAGATTGTGATGTTAAATTGCAAAACTTTATTAAGATTATTGGAGAGAATGGACGTTTAGATTTATTACCTGCAATAGCAAGAAAATTAGAACAAGCTATTCAAAAAGAGAACAACCAATACAACGGTATTATACTTAGCTCAAACAGATTAGAAGATTCAGAAATTGCAGAACTTGAAGCTTCATTAAAAACCTATACAGGTTCGGATGTTAAGCTAACTCAACAAGAGTCTACTCTTGATGGAATTAAAGTATCAGTTGAAGATTTGGGTATAGAGGTAAACTTCTCTAAACAGAGAGTTAAAGAACAGTTAATTGATTTCATTACGAAATCACTATAAATAAAAACGGAAGGAGTTGCAGTGGCAAACAAGTTACAAGCAGACGAAATTAGCTCGATAATCAAAGAGAGAGTTGAGAATTTTGAAGTAGATGTAGATATCAACGAAGTTGGTAAAGTAGTAGGTGTTGCAGATGGAATTACATCTGTATATGGTCTTAACAACGTTATGGCTGGAGAGGTTGTAGAGTTTGAGACAGGTGTTCTAGGAATGGTTCTTAACCTTGAAGAGGCGAGTGTAGGTATCGTTGTTCTCGGTTCAATGGCAGGGATTAGAGAAGGAATGAGCGTTAAAAGAACGGGAGAACTTCTTAAAATGCCAGTTGGTGACGCAATGCTTGGTCGTGTTGTTAATCCACTTGGAGAGCCAATTGATGGTAAAGGTGCTATTGAGACAACAGAGTCAAGACTTCTTGAAGATAAAGCTCCAGGAATTATGGCGAGAAAGTCAGTTCATGAACCACTTCAAACAGGAATTAAAGCTATTGATGCACTTGTACCAGTTGGTAGAGGTCAAAGAGAGCTTATTATTGGAGATAGACAAACAGGTAAAACAACTTTAGCGATTGATACAATCATCAATCAAAAAGGTCAAGATGTTACTTGTGTATATGTTGCAATTGGTCAAAAACAATCAACTATCGCATCTATTGTTAAGAAGTTAGAAGAAGCTGGTGCAATGGAGTATACAATTATTGTTGCTGCTTCTGCTGCTGACTCTGCTGCTTTCCAATTTTTAGCTCCTTATGCAGGTGTTACACTAGCAGAGTACTACATGAACTCTAGTAGACATGCTGTTATCTTCTATGATGACCTTACAAAACACGCTGTTGCTTACAGAGAGATGTCATTGATTCTTAGAAGACCTCCAGGTCGTGAAGCTTACCCAGGGGATGTATTTTACCTACACTCAAGACTTCTTGAGAGAGCAGCTAAACTTAGTGACGAGAATCGTGCCCGCTCACTTACAGCATTCCCAATTATTGAGACACAAGCAGGAGATGTTGCAGCATATATTCCAACAAACGTAATTTCTATTACTGATGGACAAATATTCTTAGAGACAGACCTATTTAACTCAGGTGTTAGACCAGCAATTAACGTTGGGCTTTCAGTATCAAGAGTTGGTGGTGCTGCACAGATTAAAGCTACTAAACAAGTTGCAGGTACACTTAGACTTGACCTTGCTTCTTTCCGTGAACTTCAAGCATTTGCACAGTTTGCTTCTGACCTTGATGAGCATAGTAGAAATCAACTTGAAAGAGGTGCAAGAATGGTTGAGGTTCTTAAACAAGGGCCTTACGCTCCAATTGCTATTGAGAAACAAGTTCTTATGATTTTTGCAGGAACAAAAGGTTATCTTGATGATATCGCTGTTGGTTCTGTAACAAAATTTGAAGCAGAGTTATATCCATTTATGGAGTCTAAATATTCTGGTGTTATTGATAGTATTAAAGAGAATAAAAAAATCACTGATGAAAATGAAGCTGATTTAAGAAAAGCATTGGAAGATTTCAAAGAATCTTTCGTAGCATAAGGCTAAACGATGGCTAACTTAAAAGATATAAAACGTCAAATTGCCAGTGTTAAAGGTACTCAAAAGACTACCCGTGCTATGAAACTTGTTTCATCTGCTAAACTAAAGAGAGCAGAAGAGGTTGCAAAACGCTCTAAGATTTATGCTAAAAAGTTAACAGAGCTATTGAGTGAAATTGCACAAAAAATGCAAGAGAGTAGTGCTGATGGGGTTGATAATATTTTCATGAAAGAGAATAAAAATCCTAAAAAGGTAGATATTGTTTTTGTAACATCAGATAAAGGGCTTTGTGGAGGATTTAACCATCAAACCATTAAGCGTACAAATGCTTTAATAGAAGAGTTTAAAAACTCTGATATTGAAGTTCGTCTATCGGGTGTTGGTAAAAAAGGTATTGCATTCTTCAAGTACAATAAGGTTGAGATGATGAATCAGATTGTTGATTTGAGTTCTAAACCAAATTATGAAGATTCAACAGCCTTAATCTCATCTTTAGTAGAAGATTATGTAGAGGGAAAAACTGATAAAATTATTCTTATCCATAATGGTTATGTAAGTATGATTGCTCAAAGAGTCTCACAACAACAACTTTTACCAATTGATGTAGATTCACTTGAACTAACAAAAAGTGTACATGTAGGTTCAGAGATAGAGGTTGAACCAGATGATGATGATACTCTATTGGACGCACTAGTAAAGAGATATGTTGAGTACTCTATGTATTATGCTCTTATTGATTCACTAGCTGCAGAACACTCTGCAAGAATGCAAGCGATGGATGCAGCAACAAATAATGCAAAAGAGATGGTAGGGAAACTTACTGTTAAGTACAACAAAGCAAGACAAGAAGCTATTACGACTGAACTCATTGAGATTATCAGTGGTATGGAATCGTTGAAATAATAAGGAGAATAGATTTATGACAGGTAAAGTAGTACAAGTACTAGGTCCAGTTGTTGATGTTGATTTTACGGATTACCTTCCAGCAATTAACGAAGCACTAGAGACAAAGATTGGTGACCAGAGATTGGTTTTAGAAGTTGCAGCACAACTTGGAGACAACCGTGTAAGAACCATTGCTATGGATATGAGTGAAGGTCTTGTAAGAGGTCAAGAGGTTACAGCTACAGGAGATTCAATTAAAGTTCCAGTAGGTGAAGAGGTTCTAGGACGTATCTTTAACGTTATTGGAGATACTGTTGATGATGGTCCTGAATTCTCTGCTAAAGAGTATCGTTCAATTCACAGAGACCCACCACCATTTGAAGAGCAGAGTACAAAAACAGAAGTTTTTGAAACAGGTGTAAAGGTAGTTGACCTTCTTGCTCCATATAACAAAGGTGGTAAAGTAGGACTATTTGGTGGTGCTGGTGTTGGTAAAACCGTTATTATTATGGAACTTATTAACAACGTTGCAATGAAACACTCTGGTTACTCTGTATTTGCAGGTGTTGGTGAAAGAACACGTGAGGGAAATGACCTCTACTTTGAGATGGAAGAGTCAAACGTACTTGACAAAGTTGCACTATGTTATGGTCAAATGAGCGAACCTCCTGGAGCTAGAAACCGTATTGCACTTACAGCACTTACAATGGCTGAGTATTTCCGTGATGATATGGGTCTTGACGTACTTATGTTCGTTGATAACATCTTTAGATTTGCACAATCAGGTTCTGAAATGTCAGCTCTTCTTGGTCGTATTCCATCAGCAGTTGGATACCAACCAACATTAGCATCTGAAATGGGTAAACTTCAAGAGAGAATTACATCAACAACAAAAGGTTCAATTACTTCTGTTCAAGCAGTATACGTTCCTGCAGATGACTTGACTGACCCTGCTCCTGCTTCTGTATTTGCTCACTTGGATGCAACTACAGTACTTAACCGTTCTATTGCAGAAAAAGGTATCTACCCTGCTGTTGACCCACTTGATTCAACATCAAGAATGCTTGACCCAACAATCGTAGGAGAAGAGCATTATAACATTGCACGTGGTGTTCAGACTATTCTTCAAAAGTATAAAGACCTTCAAGATATTATTGCAATTCTTGGTATGGATGAGCTTAGTGAAGAGGATAAAAACACTGTTGAGAGAGCTAGAAAGATTGAAAAATACCTTTCTCAACCATTCCACGTTGCTGAAGTATTTACTGGTTCTCCAGGGGTTTACGTTGAATTGGCTGATACATTGGCAGGATTCAAAGGTCTTATTGAGGGTAAATATGACCACATGAGTGAAGCTGCTTTCTACATGGTAGGAAATATGGATGAAGCAATTGCTAAGAATGAGAAAATTCAAGCAAAAAACAAATAAGTAGAGGGAGTTTAATATGGAACTCATGAAACTTGAAATAGTAACACCTGACGGTGTTATTTTCGATGATGAAGTGAAACAAGTTACTCTACCAGGTAGCGAAGGTGAGTTTGGTGTTTTAGCTGGACACGCTTCTGTTATTACGATTCTTGATGCAGGTGTAATGGTTATTGATAGTAAAGAGAATAAAGAGATTCAAGTTGCTATCAATGGTGGTTATGTTAAAGTTGAAGAAGAGAAAACTTTATGTATGGTTGATGGTGCTATTGCACTTTCGGGAGATGATTCAAATCTTGCAAAAGCACTTGATGATGCAAAAAAGCTTCTTGAAAAAGCTCAATCTTCAAGTACTACTATTGCTTCTGCAATTAGTAAGGTTGAACAAATCAATAAAAGATAGTTTTTTTCTATCTCTACTCGGTCGGATTAATCCGACCATCTACTTCTTAATTTATTCACAATTTTATTATATTATGTTACCTAACTTAACAATTTAGGAATTAACATGAAAAAGAGAGCTACAAGTTTAATTTTATCTACTATATTTATATTTAGTGGTTGTACTTCAGATACAAACAGTGATAACCTTGATATTTTAGATGACGATAAACCAAGAATTACACTATATGGAGATACAGATATTCATATAAGCTTAGGAACATATACCGTACTTGAAAATGATAGTTTTAAGGCGTATGATAAGATAGATGGAGATTTAACATATAATGTTACAAGAACTAATAATATTGACTTCTCAAAAGCAGGTGTATATGAGGTAAAATATTTTGTAGAAGATAGCGATGGATATACAGATACTAAAACTAGAAGAGTTACAATAGAGGATACATCAATAGATAACAATAATAGTAATATTTATTATGGAGATAATGGTAAACCAAAAATTACTCTATATGGAGAGACAAATATATATATAATATTAGGTACTAATAGTGTTCTTGAAAATGATAGTTTTAAAGCAGAAGATAGAGAAGATGGAGATTTGACATATAGTGTTACAAGAAGTGATGATATTGATTTTTCAAGAACAGGTAGCTATACTGTAACCTACTATGTTCAAGATAGCGATGGAAATAGTGATACACAAACTAGAAAAGTTACAATACTTGAACCAGATAATAATTATAATAATGGAGGAGGAGACAGCTATGATTATGGAACACCAATTGATGGAGGAAGTGGCTACTCTGCTATAGAAGATTTTTCAACATGGTACTACAATACATGTGGAGAGAGTTTTAATAGTTCATTATATAATCCAGATACGGGCAGATACAGAGGAAAGATAAATTGTTCTAATAAAGATTTAGACTCTATTGATTTAAGTACTCTAAGTGTATTTACTGCCATTGATACGATTGATTTAAGTCATAACAGTTTAACCTATATTGATTTTTCACCAATTTTAGATATTGAGGGGTTAAATTATCTATATATAAATAATAATACACAAACATTGAAAAATAGATACGATACAGAGTCAGAACGTAATGCACTCTTCCGTTCATTTACAAATATACATGGTGGTGATGGTAAAACAGGTCTTTTCATAGGATTTAAACCAACTAAATCAAATGATAACGAGGAGTTTTTTAGAATTATTTTTTAATTTTTATTGTTAACCATTGGTTAATATATTTCCTATATAATCCTTTGTCAAAATTAAAAACAAAGGATTAATCTTCCCCCTACTTTAAAACAAGAGATTATCTCTCTATCCCTTCAAACCGATACTTTTATAACTTTTGTCCTATAAAAGGAGACCCACATGATTACATTTCACTATCTGTTAGAGCAGATTAAGCTCTATAAAAAGCCCATTATTATGGTTAATATTTTAGCCTTAATTGTCACATTTATCTCTGTGCCTATACCTCTCTTTATCCCTTTTTTGGTTGATGAAGTTCTTTTAGGAAAAGAGGGTAAGTTTATCTCTTTTGTAAATCAATTTATAGAGATAAACTCTGCCGAATACTACATACTTATCGTCTTTATATTGACTATACTTCTTTATGGTATTGTGACTATTTTTAATATTATTAGAAATGCTTATCTTGATAAGGTAACTGAAGATATACGACTAAATATGCGTCAAAAGATACTTCTTCATCTTAAAAAAGTCTCTATGAGTGAGTATGATATGCTAGGTTCTGGCTCTATCTCTTCAAAGATGGGAACTGATATTAGAGTTGTAATAAATTTTCTATCTAGTAGTATGGGTACTATTGTTATTCAACTTTTGAAACTACTTGGAATGTCTGCTGTGCTACTCTACTTAAACTGGAAACTGGCACTGGTTATTTTGATTTTAAATCCGTTAGTAGTTAAAGTTTTTATTAAAGTCTTTAAAACTCTCTCTGAACTTATGAAAGATAGAAACAAGACTATTGCTACTTTTAATAACTCTTTAGTAGAGGGACTTGAACTCTTTAATCAAATTCGTGTACAGAATAGAGAAAATCACTTTTTTGATAAAATAAACCATGATGCAACAGAGGTTCGAGACAAAACCTATGAGTATAATGTAAAGTGGGAAAAATCTTTAAGTGGTGCTAGAGTTTTAATGACCTACTCAAATACTCTCTTTCAGATGTTAGCCATCTATTTTGTCTATCTTGGAGATATGAGCATAGGGGAGATGATGGCAATATTTGTCTATGCAGGAATGGTTAGACAACCGATGAATATTTTACTTAGATTTGTGCAATCATACCATGATGCAAAAGAGGCAATGGATAGACTTAATGATATTTTACTCCTAAAAAAAGAGCCACATTATGAGATGAAAAGAGACCCATTCAAAGGTAAAGAGACAGCCTCTATTGAGTTAAGAGATGTATCGTTTGCTTATGATGAACATAAATCTATTTTTAAAAACTTTAACCTAAAGATTGAAGCAGGAGAGAAGGTAGCCATTACAGGAGAGACAGGTAGTGGAAAGAGTACTCTAGCCAATATTTTAATGGGACTATACCCAATCACTAAAGGGGAAATTTTCTACAATGGAGTAGAGGTTAAAGAGGTAGGTTTTGACAAAATTCGTGAAAATATCGGTTTTGTTCTGCAATCTCCACTGATGTTTAATGATACCTTGCGTTATAACCTATCATTAGGAAATGAATATAGCGATGAGGAGATGTATGAGTCTCTAAAGATAGCTCAACTATATGAATTTGTCCAAGAATTACCAAAA
>CAMZNQ010000370.1 GCA_947313765.1 uncultured Sulfurovum sp. | reverse complement strand
CCTTATTATTTAATTGAAACAATAATAGCAATCTTTAATTTTTTATTCCTTGATTTACATCAAACTATAGATTTCAAAAACTAATTACAATTTATGGAAAAGGATAAAGAGATGAAGAGACAACTCTTGATTTTTACATTAACCATATTTATTACTTTTACCCAAACAGGCTGTGAAGAGCGTTCAAAAACAGATTTAGTAAAAGTCCATTGGGATAGAGATATGTGTGCAAGATGTGTTATGGTAGTTAGTGACCGACACAACACTACCCAAGTACGAAATCCTAAAACAGGAAAAAGTTATATGTTTGATGATATAGGTTGTACTGTTTTATGGTTTAAAGAGAATAATATAGAGTGGAAAGAGGAGGCTCTTATTTGGATAACAGATATAGAAACAGGAGAGTGGATAGATGCCCGAACTGCCTTTTATAATACTGAAAACATAACCCCTATGGCGTATGGATTTTCAGCACATAAAAACAGAACTGATATTAAAGAGGGTCAAGATATTATTGATTTTAAAGAATTAACAAAAAGAGTGATTAAAATAGGGAAATAACTTTCCCTATATTCTACCGTTTAAAAGTCGAATCAAAGCATCTGAAACCTCATTAAACTTCATAATACGTTTACCAGAATACTCTTTAGAGAATTTCTCAGCTCTCTCTTTAGTTGGAAATGCAGGTAAATCATCTCCAGCAGGAGAGATAGCTCTACTTCCATAAACATAAAAAGCTTTTTCGGCATCTATTGGTGTTAAGGTATCATAATCTGTTACAACTATCTTAAAAAAATCACGTTCACTCTTAACCCCAACATCAAACCACTTTCCAGGGCGATGGTAAAATTCAAAAAGTGATTTTGGGCTAGAGAAGTAAACGGTTTTCCCCGTTCTTGTCTCTATTTTAGCTATCCATTTTGGATATTTATAGACTTTGAAATGTCGAACCAAACAGGTAGTATTTTTATCATAACTTAAAGTATATGTTTTCTCTACAGATTTACTCTTCCATGTTTTATTGCTATCATTATTTGCAAACAGTGTTAGTGATACAACTAATATTGTTAAAATAATTTTTTTCATATTTTTTTCCTTTGTTTTCTACCCCAAAAGGGTTTGGTATTTAAAACATACTTAAACTAAATCCCTCTTTTTAAATATCCTAAATCCTAAAAAAGCAAATATTAACCCAATTAGAAAAGGATAAATAATAGATAAAATAACAAACCATATTTGTGATATTGTATCTAAAATATAAAATGCTACAGGACCCATAACTGTAAGCTCTGGGTCAAATAGGGAAATTGCTGATACTCTAAATATCTCCATAGGATTCATTAATGCAATCCCTATAATTAGCTCTTCATTAAATCGTTGTTGCATCATAAGTGAAATAAGTGCTATGTCTATAAATGCCAAAAGGAATATCCATATAAAAAAAGCTATTCCTAATGCTACTTCCGAAGATTTAACAAAAGAAGAGATAAAAAATGCTATCCCTAAAAAAGCAGAGCTTAAAGCAAAAAGAAGCCCTGTATATAAGAAAAAAATTGTCCAAGGAATATCTGCCCCTTTAAACGTTCCATAGACAACAGCAATAATCATTGCAAAAATAACAGGAAGATAGACTGTAATAAATCGTCCTATTACTTTACCCCAATAGTACTCTTTCAATGAAATAGGAACAGACAACATGTACTCCAAAATATGGTTATCCCTATCGCCAGAGATAGAACGAACAGTAGTAATAAGTATAAATATAGGCAAAATCACAATAGTAATTTGTATATACATCAAAAGTAAACGACTAAGCCCTGAAAATCCCATTACTTGTGATTCAGTAACCCCTGCTATAAAGAACAGAGCAATTAAACCACCAAAAACTAGAGAGTAGACCAAAAACCATTTGGCACGAATGGACTCTTTTAAATCTAAAAAGGCAATAAGCCATAAGTTTTTCATATTAAATTTGTTCATCAGAAACTACCTTTCCCATATCCATATAAACCTCACGGTTTACTAACTCTTTAACCTCTTCTAGTCTATGTGTTACAAAAAGTAAGGTTTTATTTTCTTGTTTTCCGACTAGAAGTCGGTAGAAATCATCACGAGCTTTTGGGTCAAGATTTGCTGTAGGTTCATCAAAGATAATAATATTACTCTCTTGTGCTAAGGCAATAGCAATTAATAGTTTCTGTTTCATTCCTCCCGAGAGTTTAAAGAAAGATTTTTTCATGTTTGCTTTTACATATAGTTTCATCTCATTTGCATAGTGAAGTATTACTTCTCTTTGAACATTAGCACTCACTTCAACATAGCCTATAAGTTCATCAATACTAAGTTTAATAGGAGGTGGAAGTTGAGGAACAAAGAGAAAATTTTCAAAACAACCTGACC
>CAMZNQ010000369.1 GCA_947313765.1 uncultured Sulfurovum sp. | reverse complement strand
ACCGAAAGGTTTTAACTCAAATTTTGTTTTATTCGCTCCTAAAATCGTCGTATAAAAAAGTATATCAGCACTTTCTTCACGACCTTCACAATAGATAACTGTTCTTCCACCTGCTGTAGTACTACTATTCTTACCTCTATTAACTTTCATTACTTTACCAACTCAAATAATTCTGATTCACTAACTGATTGATGAATCTCTTCAGAATGAGTGGCTAAAAAAAGTTGCACATCAGGAAAAACTTTATGTATTGCATAGAGAATAATAGATTGCCATTTGTCATGTAGGTGTAGTTCAGGTTCATCTATTATTATAATAGATTTATTTATGGCATGTGTACAAATATAGGTAAAAAATGCAATAATTTCTCTCTCTCCTGAACTTAATTGATCTATGTCTACAATACTTTTATCTTCATTTTGTATTAAAAATTTATAATCTTGATTCATGTCACTTCGTGCAAGTTTTTCTAAAAAGATTTTATTTGGAAAAAATATATTAAAAGCTTGTTTTATTTTTTCCAAAATTTTAGAATTTTCTTGATTTATAACACCAACTTTTTTATCAGTAATAAGATTTACTAAATATTGCTTAACATTGTCATATCTATTTGTAAATTGTAATCCTAAGTTTTGATTTTTTATTATTGACGAATTATTATCTATGTTGTACCAATCTCCTGCATGATGTACTTTAGAGGGATAAAATAGACGATAGGCAGAAAGAAATTCAATAGAGTGTTTAAATTTTTCTGAAATTTCTTTATCTTTTTTTACATAACAAGTTAATCCCTTTTTTTTACTATATGATAATTTTGTTTCTATTGTATTTAAATTATCTAATATTTGAATATTAAGCTTAAACTCTTCTTCATTATTATAAATCCAACTTTTTCCTAATGAAAATTTCTGTATAAAATTTTTTTCTATAATTTTAATATCTATAGGATATAAAATTGTAGTTATAAGTGATAAATAAATTGCTTCTAAAATTGAACTCTTTCCTGACCCATTAATACCATAAAAAATAATATTATCTAAAATTCTATCACTATTAATATAGGTAAAATCTAACTCTAAATATTTAATACCTTTAAAATTTATAATTTCTATTTTTTTTACTTTAACTCTTTGCATATATAACCTTAAGACTATTATTTTACATCACTAATAAGTTGTTGAGTATAGCAAAATAAAACTTTATCATTTACGAAAAACTCTTTCTACTATACTCTTTTTTAACTTATTTAAAATTTATACTTAACTCCTCCCGTAAAGATGGTTGCATCTAATCCTGTAGATTGAGAATAGAACTCTCCACCTAGATTGTAACTAATCTTATCACTCTGTTTAAAGTCAATGTTGGCTTTATAAGTTAAAGCATCAAAGGCACTTAGGCGTTCATCACTTGAAGCATATTTTTCATTAGTAAAAAAATCTCTCTTTTTATTGTAAAATTTAGCTTCACTTTGGGTGTAATATCTTACCCCTGCACCTAATGTTATCTTTTTATTTAAAGCATAATATAAATCTCCATCAACCGTATGTGAATTTATATCCCAATCATCAGTATATAAACGATAGTTTGTCTTAAGGCTAACACTATCTCCAACCATTGTAATATATTTTAGATTAATACCATAAGCTGTTCGTTTATCTGGTCGATTTTCTGTTACTAGTTCTTGATTTCTACTATTGTAGTTTCGTACAATATTTGAGTGTGGGTTTGTTAAATATCCATCATCTAAAGTTGTAAAGGCTTCTACTTTTAGAACTGAATGGTCATTTAGAATTTGAGTAACTCCTGCTTGAATGTTTAGTGATTGAGACTCCTCTTTTTGTGATGCACCTGAAGCACTATCAAATTCACGTTCATCATCGTCATCATCTTTATATCTTAGTTTATCATCATTCTCCTCTATATTTTTACCATTTTTATTAGATAGAATCTCATTAAAAGAGTATGAGATACCAATATTTAGAGATTGATTATGTGATTTATCTGTATAGTGCATATACTCTGCTGAAATAGATTTTGAGTCAAAATCACTCTCTCTTGAGTAGTCAAATCCAGCGTATAGTTCATCTCTGTTTTCAAACCTTTTAGTAAGCATAACTGAACCAGCATTTCTTGCTTCATTGAAGCTTTGATTTTCATAGATGTAATCTCCACTGTTGCTACTTTTTCCACTTGCACCTGAACCTGTATCTGATTTCCATGTAGGTGTTGCACCACTTACTGCATCATGTACAAAGTCAACTTTAACATTATAATCTGTACCAATATCATAACTAGCCGTTAATGAAGGTGCAGATACTGAAACACGATTACTATTTTCATCATATTGCAAATACTCCACAGATACATAATTTTCTGCATATAGTCCATTTGATGTAACAATAGCGATAGCTGTTATCTTTGAGATTGAATTAAATTTTTTTAGTTGCATCCACAACCTCCTCCACTAACACCAGAGCCACCTTTTGATGCCTCTTTTGAGAAGTATACATGAGATTCAAACTTTGTCACTTCAGGATGTAAGCCACCAAATTGCATTATTGGTTTAGCTAGAGTCTCTTTCTGCCAAGGCTTTACATCTTTAACCATTGAACAGCCAACAAATAGAAAAAATGCTAACCCCATAGTGAAAATCTGCCTCATTTAATACTCTTTATATCTTCTCTTATTCTCTCATCTATCTCTTTAACAGCACCAAAGATAACATTTAAAACTTTACCATTTTTGACATAGTAGACTGCAGGAAAGCCCATTGGGTCAAATGTCTCTACTAAACTTTTATCACTATCATATACAATAGGAAATAAGAGTCCTAAATCTTTAACAAACTTCTCTCCATCTTCTCTATTTTTATCAACATTAACCCCAATAACCTTAGCTACCTTATCATTATATATATTTGTAATAAGAGGTAACTCTTTTTTGCACGACTTACACCATGAAGCAAAAAAATCTATAACATAAACTTTATCTGATTCTAATTTTAATCTGTCTTGAATATTTTGAGGAACACTATCTCCACTCTCTAGTGCCATTAATGCCACACTTGAAAATAGTAGTCCATAAATTACTGTTTTTAACATAATTTTTCCTTTGTATTTAAATATTATAAAAGTAAGCCACTTGCAGATTACAAAAAATAACCCATAAATTAAGCTAAAGTAGAGTTAAAAAAGCCTTTAAAGCCTTATAAATGTTATAATTTTCTACCAAAAAAACAAATAAATTTATAAAAAAGAAAAGAGCTTTTATGCTGAAGATTGTACCAAAACTATCAACAAACTTATCTAAAATGTGGAATAAAATTCTAAATCTTGAAATATCACTTTTTCCAGCATTAAAAGAGGAGTTAGCACGAGCCTTTATAGCCAAGTATCTAAGTAATGAACTCTTTTTTTATAACGCCACCGATGCCACAAAAATACCATTGAGAGAGAGGCCAATTAAAGTAGAGAAAGAGTTTAAAACTCTCTTTAGATTAAAATGTGATGTAGAAAGAGTCTGAAAAATAGATGAAAAACCTATTAGACAAATTGGAAATTAAGATACCTCCCTATTTTAAGTAATCTTATGATAATATATTTTAATAGGGGGATATATTAAGTTGAAATCTAAAATTATATTTATTGTAATATTTGCTTCAATGTTATTTACTATATCTCATGATTTTTTTCTATCTAATCAAATAGATAAGGTTTTTAAAACAACCTTATCTTGTAAAGTATCAAAAAAATCTCACATGGCATTAGAGGAACACCAATCCCACCAATTTTGTGATTTTCATATGATATTTCATTTCCATGCACTATTTCCAAAGAGTTTTAATTTTGAACTATTTAAGTTTAAAAAATCTCTTAACTACTCAATAGAATATCTCTATTGTAAATATATCCCCAAGAACAACTTTAAGCCTCCTAGAATCTAATCCTTATTTCATTATTACAATCAAAAAAATATAAGGATATACCCATGAAAAAGATAGTTATTTTATGGATTGCTATTGCCATAGTTGCAAATGCAAGAGAGTTAACCATAGAGGAGGCTTCTAAATTAAGAGGCTACAACCATAGCTTTTCAGGCAAATTAAAACAACAAAGAGCCATGAAGAGAGTATCTAAGATAGATAGAAAAAGAGCCTATGCAATTGGTAGGTCTATTTGTAAAAGTAAAAATCTATATGGTAAATTGAAGATGAGAAATCAAAGGCTCTTTTACGATTTACATTCAAAAAATTGTTCAGTTAAAGTAGATGCATTAGATGGTTCTATTGTAGGAGTAGTTAGATGAGAGGGTTACTACTTTTAATCATAATATCCCACATATCTTGGGCAACAACTATTGATTTAGAGACTATTTTAGAGAGTAATACTCAAAAAGATATTTTAAATAGAGCAATAGAAGAGAGCTATCTATCAGATAAGATAAAAGGGGTAGCCGATAGTAGAACATCTCCCCTATCTTTTGACTCTACACTATCTCATGGTGGTTCAAAATTACTATCTGGCTTTGAGTATGAGGTTGGATTTAGTAAGGAGCTTAAACTCGGAGATGTTCAAAAATTAGAGGAGCAGAGTAGCCAATTAATAAGCGAATCATCTAAGATTGAGCAGAAAAAAACTCTTATTTCTTTAAGAAATAAGATTAAAAGCATATATCATCAATATTGCCTAGATAGAGAGTATTTGGACTATTTCAATAGTAATTATAGTGAGTTTAATGAGCTATATGAGAAGAAGAGAAGAGCCTATGAGCTAGGAGAGATAAGTAAAAGAGAGTTACTTCAGATTGAGTTAGAGAAAAAGGGATTAAACACTACTCTAAGTGAGTTCTCAAAAAGAGTTCAAGATGAACTTTATACCATTTTAGAATTTGCTAATTTTAGCAGAGAAGATAGTTTAAGTTGTGGAGATACTATAGCTATAAATGGTCTTGTTGAAGAGAGTGAAGAGTTTACCCTAACTCAAAATAGCTACGAGAAGAGGATAGAGAGTCAAAAGGTTAAACTAAAAAGATATAGTAGAGAGTTTGATACTATTGAAGTCTCAACAAGTTACTTAAAAGAGGTAGATAGAGATTTATATAGCATAGGTCTATCTGTTCCACTAAATGTATCTAGTAAAAAGTATGAGTATGAGAGAGCATCACTTATGCACCAAACATCAGCAATTGAGGCTCAAAGAGAGGCGTATTTGATTAAGAGTAGATTGGAGATAAAAAAATTAAAGTTAAAGCTTCAAAGAGCATATCAAAACATAACTCAACTAGAACAAAACCTACAACAATATAGAGATACTCTTCTACCACTAGAGAAGAAGAGCTATAGTTATGGAGAGAGTTCTGCTGTTGAGTATCTCTTAGCAAGGCAACATATTATGAGATATGAAGAGAAGTTATTAGAGAGTAAAAGAGGGTACTATCAGACACTATTTACCCTATATAATATTATGGAGAAGAGATAATGGTAAAAAGAGTATCTATATTAGTTAGTATCATGATACTATCTTTAAATGCAGAGAGATTAGAGTTGACTAAAGAGCAGATTAATGATTGGAAGATAACCACCAAAAAGGCAAAAAGTATAGAGATAGTTCCTCTTGGTTCGTTTATGGGGGAGGTTGTAACTCCACCACAACTTCTACATAGTGTAACACTACCATTTGCATCTCAACTTAACTCATTGAAAGTTGCCCAATATGACAACATTAAAAAGGGTCAAACTTTAGCAGTTGTAACAGGTAGTGAGTGGATAAAAATCCAACAGAAATTCATAGAAGATGCTATTGAGTTAAAACACCATAAGCGTGTTGCCCAAAGAAAAAATAGATTGTGCCAAGAGGAGATAAT
>CAMZNQ010000368.1 GCA_947313765.1 uncultured Sulfurovum sp. | reverse complement strand
ACCAAAAAAGATAGTTTAAACAACTAATAGTATAATATATTTTTTAACAGGAGCAAAAAAATGAAAAAAATATTTACAAGTTTAATATTGATTGGTTCGTTATCTATGGCAAGTTCTTTTTCACAAGTTGGTGCAGGATATTCACGAGGAGATAATGATACAGATAATGGTACAGCATTTATAGGTTTAAATGTTTTAGGGAATATAGGTTTGCGTCTTGAATATATTAAAAATTTTTCAGAACATCCAGAGTTTTCAAAAGAAGATATTAGTCGTTATGGCTTATTTGCTACATATACACTTCCTTTAACTTCAGCATTTTCAGTAACACCGAAAGTTGGTTTAACCAAAACAGATGGTGATTTTGAATTGACAGATACAATAAAAACAATTTCTGACTCATCTACAAATTTTACCTATGGGTTAGAGTTAAACTATAGCTATAATGATATGATTTCTCTCTTTGTCGGATATACAGATTATGGTAATAAATTTGATGATATAGGTTCAGTTAAAGCTTCTGAACTAGATAGTGCTAACTATACTTTTGGTATTAAATTAGAGATATAGTTTTATTAACCATGGCTTTTAAGTTGTGGTATTTCTCTTTATTATAGACAATATGTTAAATATTAATAATTTATATTTAAATTTATTTAAAATTAAGCCTCTTTATGTTATAATTTATTAATTTAAAAGAGGAGATTAAAATGTTAAGAAACATATTACTTATTCCAATGATATTAGCAACTTTTGCTGTTGCAGATGGTTCTATAAATGATATTAAAATGGATAATCAAATTTTGAAACTAAAACTAGAGGTTTTTAAGTTAAAGGAGAAAAATAGTCAATTAGAGAAAGTTATTGAGAGTTTCTCTACAAAGCTAAAAGAGAAGGAAAAAGAGGCGCAACGTAGAGCTAATGCCATAGCACAATTAAAAAGAGATTTAAGAAATAGCCGAAGATTAAACTCTACACAGGTTCTGTTACTTAAGTAGTTTTGTTATAATGATGGTATGAAAATACTACTACTAGAAGATGACCTCATACTCTCTGAGGTCATTACTGAACACCTTGAATATTACAATTATGATGTGACTGCTATCTATAATGGAGTTGATGCAGAGAGTTTACTTTTTGAAGAGAAGTTTGATTTACCTAAATTTAGCGTAAAGCCCCTAGCTTCAGCTATGGGGATATAAGCGTACTTTAATCGAAAGAATTGTAAAATTTGAATAGAATAACATTTTTTGTTTTTCTATGTTCTTTAAAATTCTTAAAATATGTGGTTGA
>CAMZNQ010000367.1 GCA_947313765.1 uncultured Sulfurovum sp. | reverse complement strand
TCTGCATATCAGATTACTCAATTACATAAAGCTATTGTTCAAAAAGGGGAACTCTTCATTGATTTAAAAGATGGAACTCAAAAAAGAGTAGGGGTTACACAAGCACACCTTGAAGCAGATGCAGGAAAAAATATACATGAGGGAAACCACTCTAAGGTAGATTTAAATAGAGCAGGAACACCTCTTTTAGAGATAGTTTCAGACCCCGATATGAGAAACTCTTATGAGGCTGTTACATATTTAAAAAAGCTTCACTCTACTGTTCGTTATCTTGATATATCTGATGCAAATATGCAAGAGGGTTCTTTTAGATGTGATGTAAATGTCTCAATACGTCCAAAAGGTCAAAAGGAGTTTGGAACAAGAGTTGAGATAAAAAATATTAACTCATTTAAATTTGTAGAGTCTGCTATTGCCTATGAGGTTCAAAGACAGACAGAAGCGTATGAAGATGGTGTATATGATGATGAGGTCTATCAAGAGACTCGTCTTTGGAGCGTTGAGGAGGGTGTTACTAAATCAATGAGAGGAAAAGAGGAAGCTGCCGATTATCGTTATTTCCCAGACCCAGACTTACGCCCTTTAGTTGTAACTCAAGAGATGATTGACAAAGCTTTAGATATGCCTGAACTCCCCGATGCAAAAGTAGAGCGTTACACTAAAGAGCTTGGCATTAAAAAAGTAGATGCTCTAATTTTAACTTCAGATAAAGAGTTAGCTTACTATTTTGAGTCGATGCTAGAGAGTGGAGCATCTGCTAAAGCCTCTGTCAATTGGCTGATTACAGAGCTTTTGGGTCGTTTGAAAAAAACAGAGTTCAATATCTCAACATCTCCTGTAACTGCTCACAAATTAGGAGAGTTAGTATCTAAGATAGACGATGGAACTATTAGTGGAAAGGGTGCAAAAGATATTCTTGATGTTCTAATGGAGAGAGATGAAGATATTGATGGACTTATTGACTCTATGGGATTGGCACAAGTTAGTGATGATGGAGCTATTTTAGAGATGATAGATGCCATTTTAGAGGCAAACCCTGATAAAGTTGAACAGTTTAAAGGTGGAAAAGATAAGCTGTTTGGTTTCTTTGTTGGTCAAACAATGAAAGCTTCAAAAGGTTCAGCGAACCCTCAAAAGGTAAATGAACTCTTAAGAGAGAGATTGAGTTAAAAATTATTTAACATTACATTTTACCCCTTTGGGGGGATATCTAGGAGGGTGGCTACTTAGTGTATCTATCGCCTCTTGACCCATCTTATTTGTAGCAGTAATAGCCCCATTAAACATAAGCATACCAAAATCAAAGATACTATCTTCATCATCAGCAGGAGAGAATATAGTATGAAAAACAGAGCTAATATCAAAGGCTAAGTTACTACATTGTCTTTTGGTAATATTATTATCTCTATCTTTATCAAATTCATTTCTTGTTTTTGTTAGCATATTTACGATTTTATCATTGCAAATTTTAGCCTCTTTTCCATGTTCCATAAAACATATATCGTGTTCTTTACAAGCTCTATCAATATCATCATAAGCATCTACAGGCTTGTAATATCTCTCTATAATATCTACTCTTTTAGTTAGATTGAACTCTTTGTAGTTCTTTTTTGATATGCTTTCTATTTTAGGATACCCCTCTCCACAAA
>CAMZNQ010000366.1 GCA_947313765.1 uncultured Sulfurovum sp. | reverse complement strand
CCTTGTAAATTTACAACATTATATTTATTCTTTTTACCTAAAAAATTGGCGACCAATTTGCTTCTACTGCCACTATTTGAGATGATAGCAAATTTTTCATTTTTATCTACCACTTGATTAAGCTCTTTTAAAAAAGATTTTTTATCATAACCATATCGTTCATCAAAAAAAGTTATAGGGTAAGACCCTGCTATAACTCCAATCTGTTTCCACTCATCTTTAGTACGAATATCAATAATCTTCATTTTAGTCTTTTTTATAAATCCTATTGTTACAGGAATATTCGTAACTTTTGCAAAGAGTATAGAACTAAAAAGTATTACTCCTAATATTTTATTTATCATTATTGTTATCCTTGTTTTAAGAAAATTCTATCTACTAATTGTGAATAATTTGTAATTATACTTAAGAGAACCATTAAAATAGGGGGTTAATCAATTTTTAGCAACAAATTGATTCTTTTATCTATGAGTTTGAACAAAAGATAATCTGTAATCCTCTTCCATAATCTATGATTTGGAAGAGTGAGGTTCACGCTTAATGTAAAAAGTGTCTAACAGTTGTAAAGTAGAGTGATATTCCATGCTCATTAGCAGCCTCTATTACCTCATTATCTCGAATGCTTCCACCTGGTTCAATAATCGCTTTTACTCCTGCTTTAGCAGCAGCGTCTATGCTATCTCTAAATGGAAAAAATGCTTCTGATGCCATTGCTGAACCACTTACATCTAAGCCCATCTCTTCTGCTTTTTTCAAAGCACATTGTGCAGCATCAACTCTACTTGTCATACCCATACCAACAGCCACCATTGCCGAATCTTTTACATATACTACACAGTTAGATTTTGTAAGTCCTGCTACTTTCCAAGCAATCTCCAAATCCTTCATCTCCTGCTTAGTTGCTGTTAATTCTGATTTTATATGGGCGTTTTTAACCTCATTATCACAAATACAATCAGAGTTTTGATATACAAATCCACCATCTACATGTTTAAAATCATGAGAATCTTTTGACATTACCAACTTATCTCCACCTTGTGCAAATAGTTTCAATCTCTTTTTCTTAGAAAAGACCTCTAAAGCCTCTTCTGTAAAGTCAGATGCCATTACAACTTCCAAGAAAATCTCATTCATCTTCTCTGCTAATTCTCTATCTACAATCCCATTCACAGCAACTACACCACCAAAAGCAGAAATTGGGTCACACTTTAAAGCCTCTACATATGACTCTAAAAGTGTACCTTTAAGTGCAAAACCACAAGGGTTACCATGTTTTACGATACAGACAGCATTTTGTTCTCCAAAACTAGAAGCAATCTTTAAAGCACCATTTACATCATTGATATTGTTAAATGAGGCTTCGCCTTTAAGCTGTTTAAAGTTATCTGTAAAGTGACTATCAAACTCATATAATGCTCCATCTTGGTGAGGATTCTCTCCATATCGTGTTTGAAATGATTTTTTACCTGTAATAAACTGATACTCTCCAAAACCATTATTAAATCTTCCATTCATATAGTTAGCTATCATTGCATCATAAGAGGCTGTATGTTCAAACGCCTTAATCATTAAATTTCGTCTAAACTCTAAACTATCCTCTTTTTTCTCTAAAGAATCAAGAACAGTAGTGTAATCATCTACATCTGTTACAATGAGTACATCTTGGAAATTTTTTGCAGAAGAGCGAACCATAGTTGGACCACCAATATCTATGTTCTCAATAATCTCATCAAAATCTTCTGTTCTCTCTATTGTCTCTTTAAATGGATAGAGATTAACACATACTAAATCAATCCCCTCTACACCCAACTCTTTAGCTTGTGCAACATGAGCTTCATCACTTCGTTTGTGTAAAATACCACCATGAACATAAGGATTTAGAGTCTTTACTCGACCTTCGAAACACTCTGGAAACTTGGTTACTTCATCAATCTCAATAACCTTAACACCTGCTTCAGAAAGTTTTTTATATGTACCACCTGTTGAGATTATATCCCAACCCATGCTCTCTAAACCCTGTGCGAATTCTACTATTCCACTCTTATCACTTACACTCAATAATGCTCTCATTTTAGCCCTTAAAATTTTTTTGAAATTATAACAAAAAAATGAACAAATTAGAGATTTCTCACCTTAACATCTTGATAATAAGCAGAGTATCGTTAATTTAAAAAAAACTGTAGGTATGACTGTGTAACATGGTCAGAGCTACTTAACACAGAAAAATAGAAAATCATTTAAATATCTAAAATTATAATATTTTTACTCTATTTTTGAGTTAGCTCTCTATTTAAACAAAATTTTTATTATTTTTAAATATTAATTTTTATATTATGTAGGAAATGGATTTATAAAGGGGAAAGAATGGGAGTAGAACAAGATTTAGCAAACAAGTGGAAAACACCGTACTTTAATAAAAAATTAAAAAAAATAGAGTTTAATGATGTAGGCTTACGAGGTGTAAAAGATACTACTATTGAGTTTCGTTATCCTATTACTGCTATTGCAGGAACAAATGGGATTGGAAAAACGACTATTTTACAACTTATAGCTTGTCTCTTTCATAACAATGATACCAATCATAAACCTTATCGTTTTTCAAATGCTAAAAATGCTAAACCCTATTATACTTTTGGGGATTTTTTTATCCACTTTAGAGGAGAAGATAAATCGAATGGTTCAAAGATAACTTACCACTATATAGAGGGTAAAAAATCTTCTTCTCATACCTTAAATAAAAGCCAACAATGGAACGCCTACAATCGTCGTCCTCAAAGAACAA
>CAMZNQ010000365.1 GCA_947313765.1 uncultured Sulfurovum sp. | reverse complement strand
TGTTGAAAAAATATTAGGGATTAAATACAAAGATAATTTAAAAGGTAACCTTCAAGTCAGAAATTATTATCAAGTAAAAAATGCTGATGGTATTTTTGCAATTGCAAATTTAGATTTAAAAGAGAATAAAGTTTTTGGTGGGACAAACACAGCAATTCAATTAGGGATTAAACTTGGAAAAGAAGTTCATGTATTTGACTTAAAAACTGAATCATGGTATGTATTTAATAATGGAGAATTTATTAAAGAAGATACTCCTATTTTAACTAAAAACTTTGCTGGGATAGGTTCTAGGGATATTGAGAATTATAACGTAAAGAATAATCAAACTGGTAAATGGGCGCCAAGATCTTCTTATGTAGGTGATGCTAAAGCAAAAATTGCATCTGAAGCTATTAGAGAAGTATATAGAAAAACTGTTGAATCTATTGGTAGTACTGGATTACTTAAATTGACAACAAACCAGTCTGTTAAAGGTGAAAATATTTCATCTAAAGGATCTGCATTTGCTAAACAGCTTACAAACCCTGGAAATAATTTAGTAGTAGAATATAAAGGTAAAACTTTTAGAAACGCTGAACATGCTTATCAAACTTGGAAAAGTGGTAAATTCAATGAAAGTGCTTATAATGAAGGATTTTATACAACTGATAGTAAAGCAAATATACCTCAAAATTTAGTATCTGGAAAACCTGCTTTTGGCACATTCCAAGAAGCTAATAATAATGTTAAAAAAATATTAGGTGAAAATCCTCATTCAATAGATATGATTGAAGCAGGATTAAGAACAAGAACTACAAGAAGTAAAAAAGAAGCTGATAAGTATAATATTAAAGTAGGCGACATTATAAAACATTTTGGTAAAAGTTCTGATGGTACAACTAAAACTGTTTATGCTATTGTTACAGCAATACATAAAGATACTTCTCCTGAATTTAAAAATACTTGGGAAAAAGAAGGTTGGACTAAAGAAGGTGTTAAATATTTAGATAGATTAAAACCTGGTTCCGTTGCAATAGAATTTGAAGTAATTAAACCTGGAAATAAATTCAAACCAACAGGTAAAAATAATATTACTAATAAGAATACTTCTTATCAAACAATGGTTGATATTATTACAGCTAAATTAAAACAACATCCTGAATTAGTTAAAGGTATTAATGAAAGAGGTGGTATAGAATATCTTAATGAATCTACTCATGAAGGTTTTGGTGATAAGTTCTGGGAAGGTAAAGATGGTGGATTTATAAGAGCTTTAAGAGATGCTTACAATAATACTAAAAATACAAGTGGGCAATCAAATCAATCACATAAAATAAAATATCCAGGTAAGGCTAAATTAATAACTTTAGATGATTTAGTAAAATCTAAAAATTATGAAGGGACAATTATTGAGTTTGTAGATCATATTATCACTAATAGAGATAAACCTGTATTTTTTAGAAATATAGGTAAGGGGGGAAAGATACAAGTAGTTAAAGATGGCGTAAAAAAACTGTATAATGAAAAAGCTTGGAGAATTTCTGCAACTCAAAAAGATGGATCTAAATCAATACCTTTAAAAGATTTTAAATCTATTGATGAATTTTTAAATTTTATACTATTACATGAAAAAGCCCATGAATATATATATAAAAAAGAAGATGAAACTTTAGGTGAGTATGAAGATAGGGTTAATGAAGAAGCTTATAGAAGACTTAATGAAGCTCAAACTGAACATAAAACCCCTGAAGCTTTAGAGAATGCTAGAATACTTAATGAAAGTAAAGATGGTGATGTAATTATCTTAGTAGATACATCAGATAAAGATGCTATTCAGGGAGGGATGATTGTAGGTAAATCTCCTATTGATCTTTTTATTGATAATAAAAATATTGTTTTTGAAAAGGGTACTATTGAAGAATTTTCTTATGGAGATGATTACAGAGTAGTGGTTAATGAAGATGGAATAGGGGTTGATGTTTTAGATAGAGTATCTTATGATATGAGGGTAGAAATCCTTGATGAATTTAACTCAAATAAGAGTTCTGAGGAGCTTAAAACTAAACCAGAGGGTGATCCTAAGGATGAAAGCCATTTCTTTGAATACAAGGGAGTTAAGATACCAACCAGGTTTAAATTAGGTGAGCAACAAGTTCAAGCATTGGAAAAAGCTATTGATTATGTAGAGGATTTTAATGATGAAAGAGGTTTCTTTGGAATTGAAGGAAGTGCTGGTACTGGTAAAACAGCTATTATAGGGTACCTTCAAAAATACTTACAAGAAAAGAGAAATAATTACGATTTTAAATATCTTGCACCAACTCATAAAGCAGTAGCTACCTTAGCTTTAAATACAATTAAGCTTGGAGTGACAGAATTACCTACAACTGTTGCATCATCATTTTATTCTTTTTATAAAGGTAAGTATAAAATAATTGGATTTAAAAAGAAATTAAATATCCAATCTTTTAGAGATACTATTTTAATTGTTGATGAAGCTTCAATGATAGAAGATGGAATTGCTGGTGATTTCTTAGAAGCTGCAAGAAAAAAGGGAGTGAAAGTTAATATAATGGGGGATCCTGGCCAGATTCAAAAAAAAAAAAA
>CAMZNQ010000364.1 GCA_947313765.1 uncultured Sulfurovum sp. | reverse complement strand
TTCAAGCTCTGGAATGATGCTTTGTGACAAAATCGCATAGACTACTGTTCTATCTAATCCATTGGTGCGATTATCTGCTTGAAAAGCAAAAGGTTTTGACGCATCAGGAAAAGAGAATTGACCTCTCCATTGTTCATTGGCATTTTGATAGTAAGGGTTAGGGTAGAGTACATCTATCTCATTTTCACTCTCTTTTGAAGTCAATATGTAGAGATGTCCTGTTTTTCCAAAAGTGTTTATATTAAACTGAATATGCTCTCCTCTGTTGTAGAAATCTTTAGCGTTTAATCCTAATTGTCCAACTTTTTTACTTGCCATTAGACCATCTAGGTACTCCTCTACCAAATATTTTGTTGGATTGATACTAATATTGACCTGTAGAAAGTCACTCATAGCTCTATTTTCAAAACTGCTATTGGTTGAGTATAGTGTAGGGTGATAAGGTACAAGACCACTTCCATATCTACATGCATTTTTAATCTGCATGGTAGTCTCTCTTCTCATATCTTCAAAAGTAATATCTGGATTGGTTTTCCAAACATTATAGAAAGCATCTGTAAAGAGACTACCATCACTTGTAGCAATGGATAGCTCATTATCAGCAGATGCTCCAAATACCACTAGATTTTTTGGTTTTACTCTTCTAAGTGAGCTAAGCTCTCTGTTTCTGTATTCAAAATTTCTCGATACTTGAACCGATTTTATCATCGCTTTTCTATTGAAACTTTTATAGATTGAACCACTATGACACGCATCGCTTATCATTAGCTTTTTAGCAGGAATATTGGCTAGTAGTATGTCGAGTTGGTCATCTATGAGTAGCCCCTTTTCACTATTAATATCTTCACTTACGTCATATAGTACAAAAGCTTCATCTTTCCCATCCCTTTCATCTCCATTTTGGTCAGGGACTTGTGTCCCATGAGATGAGTCATAGAAGATAAAGTTATCGTTTGAACTCAAATGGCTGTAGCTCTTAAGAGCATTAATGACATTTGCAACAGTTGCTTGTTCATTAAAGAGAATACGAACATGAAAACCTCGACGTTCTAAGAGTTCTTTCATATTTTTAATATCAAGTGATATCCCATAGAGTCTATCTCCATTTTGATACCGTTCCACCCCCACAAGCAGAGCCTCTTTCTGAGGCGTATATGCCGATGCTAGAACAGGAAATAGTAGAGCCATTGATAGGGTTGTTGTAATCTTTTTTAACATGTAAATTCCTTTTTTTGATAAGTTTAAAAATAACAAACAGTTTTTTGGCATTATTAAACCCATGAAAAATTTCATAGGTTTTTGAGATACTTTTTTCTATCTAACTTGTATCTGAAATGATGCAATATCATATTTTAAGTTCTGCTCTCTTGCCACGGCATGAATATCTTTGGTAATGACCTCTCTCATGCTATTTTGGCTAACAGACTTTTGACTAAAGATTGAGCGAAGTTTTGAAGTGTTAATCTTTTTGTTGGTTGCCACAACATAAATCTGCTCAACTCCTGCTCGGTCTGATATAAAGTCATATTTAGCAGTAGCAGAATGCTCTGGTACAACATAGTTAACATTGGCTTTGTAGTGATTGTAGGACTCTAAACTATTTGGTAAGATTCGGTAGCTCTTTCCACTTGAACCAACTGTCCAGAAGTAGATGTAGGCTCTTCTCTTAAGTTTGAGTTTAATCTTAATGGACTCTCCTACCTCATAGTAGTTCTTTACACCACTTGCGTAAACAATGGTATCACCATATCCGTGAGAAGGTTTTGTAGGTTGCATAATCTGTGCAGATGTTGGTTGTTGTGTGGCAACTCTTGGGGCTGGGTCTACTCTTTGAGGTTCACTAATACTATATGGGTCTCCATAGACTCCATTATTATTATATATTACTTCATTTGATGTAGCTATAACATTAATATCTTTTTTTGTATTTTCCTCTTTGTCAAGACTTATAACCTCTGTAGCACTTAGCCCACTTGTTCCAATAACGATTGCTGTAATAGCTGATAATGTTCTGTTTTACATTTTTTTCTCCTAGTATTTGTTAATTTCTACCCCTTATACTAGGTGGGGAAAAATATTCCCCTCTTTTTTGAAATTTTTTAAAAAAAATTAAACGCTACTTCTCAACAGCCAAGACAAAACTCCCCTCTATCCCCTCTGGGATGATGGTGGTAGGCTTCTGCTCTCCGTTGGTTAACTCTTTTACCCTTTGAGTTACATAGGTATCTAACTCTTTAATTGAGATGCTATTGTCTGTTCCTACCAAATCGGCTTTAAAGTGACCAATCCCCTCAATTATTGCTTTTGTAAATGCTCCATGCCCCCATCTGTCATTCTCTAAACTGTACCCTCTACCTGTTGACGCACTCATGATGATTGCACCTCTTCCACTATCGGTAATGGATTTAATGGCACTGGTCACATCTCCTCTTTTTCCACCCATTACATTTCCACTATGGCAGGTATCTACCATTAAGATAATCTTACCTACTAGATTTTGAACCGTATCTTTAATCTCTCTCCAATTTAGGGCTGTTCGTCTTAGGTTCTCTCTGTTGCCATCATGGCTTAAGAAGTAGTAGTTGTTGTTGCTGTCATTCTCTCCATGTCCTGCAAAGAAGAGAATAACCACATCTTTTTGGGTTACCTCTCTCTCTATCCAACTCAACCCATCAAGAATATTATCTCTAGTCGCCTCTTCATTTAGAAACAGTTTGCTCTTTACACTTTTGTAGATGCCACCCTCTTGTTGTTTAAATAGTTCGCTAATCGCCTCTACATCTTTGTCTGGATATCTTAGGTTGTAGCTACTTATCTTATAACGCTTTACCCCAACACCCAAGATGTAGAGGGTTGGTTTAAATATATCTGCTTTTGAACCTCTTCTTATTGCCATAACTTCTAAAGGTTGACTCATAGCATATTGGTTTTTAGCTCGAATAACAATCTTGTTTCTACCAACTATTAGTGGTATGGTTACACGCTTATCACTCCCTACTTGTCCTAATGCTCTTTGGGTATCTATGTTTACCCCATTGTTTGTGATGATAATCTTCTCAATATCGCTTCTGCTCTCAATATGGTACTCAATCTCAATCTTACTCTTTCTAGTAGTGATATTTGCGTTAGAGAGTAGTGTTAGAATAGGTGGTAGCTTTTGGGCTACATCTACTTTGGCAACTCTGCTTCGTTTACCAACCTCTCTTAATGCTTCTATCTCAC
>CAMZNQ010000363.1 GCA_947313765.1 uncultured Sulfurovum sp. | reverse complement strand
ATGGGATTTGAAACACTTTACAGGTTCACTCAACATATATCCTTTATTATTTGAACATAGTCCCTATGGGATTTGAAACTAGTGATGAGCATTTGATGAGATGTGTTTTTCATAAATTTGAACATAGTCCCTATGGGATTTGAAACGAACCTGTGACTTAGTCATTGATAGAGACTTGAATGCAAGTCTAAATATCAATGGTTGGCGACAGGTTTAGACGACAACTCAAACGATAGTGGAGAAGTCGTCTCATTGGAGATTCTGTGAAGCTATAACATTCGTAGGTTTTCCTAGCTTTTTATAAACGGTTAGTTAATTACTTGAATATAAGCACCTCTATTTATCTTCTCTTTTACAGATGTCAAAGACTCTTCAACTAGAGTTTTTGAATTAAATGGTCCAATGAGAACTCTACGGATTATCCCCTCTCTATTTGAAGGATTTACAACTTTTTGAATTGTATAGGGATAACCTATCTTTGTTATATTTTTTAAAAAATTAGGATTTATATTTCCAAAAAATGAACCAACTTTAATGTAATACCCTCTCTTAAGTGCATCATCTTTTTTAACTATGTTATCTTCTTTTTCTTCCTGCTTTATAGATACTTTACTTGTTGCAATAGTTAAATTCTCCTCTTTATCAACTTTAGGTTCTGGCTTAACCCAATGACTTAAATTTTTCAATGCCAATATCTTGAAACTATTACCTTGTGGAATTAAACGAAGTTTTTGAACATCTCTACCCTCTCTAAATGCCTTATACCCTTTCATTTTCCATCGTACTGTTGCCTGAACATCAATATAGTTTGAACGACGCTTTAAAATCTTTAAAGCAGTTAGACGATAGTCCCGATTACCCCATTTTTTATAGAATCTTACCTTTTGCGAACGTAATTGCATTAAAGAGACATTTTTTCTCCATAAATATTGTTGCATAGGAAATCTATAGAATGAATGAAGCTTATCTAAAAAGTCCTCTTCATCTGCCTTGTAAAAGTTTCTTAAAAAGTTTTGAATATATCGTTTAGAACGATACCCACCTCTAAGTGGTGCTAGATAGGAGCGTTTTACCCACCCCTCTAAATAAGAACCACCAATAGGATATGAGATATAGCACCAATTTTGACCTCGTCTATTGTATTTACAGTGTCGTATCTCAATCCCTGTAGCAAATGCAGGTATACGCCCAACTGATGTACCATATCTTACCTCAGGTATCTCACGAACATTCAAAGAACTACCTCTTTTTAAATGCACAACTTGATAGGTTGTTGCATTTCCTATTCCAATAATCAATAATGTTAACAGTATAATTTTTTTCATGCAAAATTATACTATTCAAGTGTGAAGATAATGTTAAAAATTACAACTAATTACTTAACAATATTCTACTCTGTAACCCTAATGTAGTACTATAGCCCACTTCAGCAAAGTTTAGCTTTCCATTTTTATCATAAATCAAAGTTGTAGGGTATGCCTCAATATTAAATTTTTTAGCCAAAATAGCACTATTATCATTAACAACTATGTAGCTTAAGTTATGCTCTTTCATGAAATCTATTATATTCTCATTTGAACCTGAACTAACAGCTATAGAGATAACATTATATTTTTTAGATAGTTTTTCAATATTTGAAGCCTCCAACTTACATGTTGGACACCATGTAGCCCAAAAATGTAGAACAAGAGGAGTATTTTTATATCTATCCATAACTAAAGAGTTATTATGAATATCGGTCATTTTTAGAGTAAATATATCTTCATTAACATTAGGTTTTCGTAGATAGTTTACAACCATAGAGATAATAAAAAAAAGAAATAGTGTTGAGATAATCTCTTTTGCTACACCTTTAAAACTCCATCTACTCCTCATAACCAACGCTCCAAAATAAGCTTTGCAGCAATGGAATCTATCTTTCCATCACGTTTATGTCTAAAAACTCCTTGAGTCAACTCTTTAGCCTCCATAGAAGTTCCACACTCATCTTGATATTCAACTCTTATGTTATCTAATTGTAAAAGTGAAACAAAATGTTTAATACGCCTCTCCATCTCCTCTTCACTAGAACCACCCTTAGGCAATCCAACTATTAAAAGTTCAATACCCCACTCCAAAAGAAACTCTCTAACATCACGAGATGCTTGATTTCTATTTTTTCTCAAAATTGCATCTTTAGGAAAGACAATATCACCATCTAAACATATTGCCACACCTATCCGTTTAAGTCCGACATCAATACTTGCTATTTTCATAATCATATAATAACATATAATATAGATAAATAACAACAAATTCTACACAAATTATATATAGTATTAGAGACTTAAAATAAAGGATTTATCATGAAAAAAATTCCTGCTATTATCTCACTTATCCTATCTTCTCTTTTTGCAAATAACTATTTAGGTACACCCATAACATCTACTGATGCTTTAAAACCCCAACAAGAGATTAAAGGTTACAATAAAAATGTAAAAAATCCACCTCCAAAAAAATATAAATCATATAAAAAGAAATTTAAAAGAAATGACCACAGGTATGACAAGCGTTACATAAATTTCAATTATGAAAGAGATGGATACTACAATAATGAGGGATTCTACTTTGGATATTATGACTCTACTGGGTATTTCTATGATAATATATTTTTTACATACAATAGTAGATATAGTTATTATGACAGAGAACGTAGAAGAGGATACTTTCAGCCCTACCACCAACACAATCGAGTTTATGAATACCATAGAGTAAATGATTGGAATAGAGTTCACTACAATAGAGAACCTAATAGTATCATATATGGATATTATGATGACAGACCATCATATAACCCTAACTACTACCATGAATATAGAAGTAGCTATTATGAAACTCCAAGAAGAGAACGACACTATTATCACGAACATGAGAGAATAAAAAGAAGAGATAGATATAGAGATTCATACAATAATAGAGAGCATAGAAATTACCAACATAGAGATAGAAGAAGAGGATACAGCAGAATGAGAACTAGAAGCTCACACAAAGACAAATCATCAACCTCTCATATCCAAATTTCTAAGTAAAGTATATTATTCCATAGTAAAAACCCCATAATCCCAATTGTCACTTCCCATTTTTTGCGTTACGCTCCACCCTCTTTGGCGTAGCTCTTTGGCGATGAGTCGGTTCATTAACC
>CAMZNQ010000362.1 GCA_947313765.1 uncultured Sulfurovum sp. | reverse complement strand
CTCCACCTGTTACTAAAATTTTACTCATTGAGAATGCTCCTTAACTAAGCATCACTGTTAAAAATATCGCGTGTATAGACTTTCTCTTTTACCTCTACGATATCTTGTGATAATCTGTTGGCTACAATTATATCGGATATTTTTTTGAACTCTTCTAAATCTGTAATGACTCTTGAGCTAAAAAACTCATCTTCAGTAAAAACAGGTTCATAGACGACTACCTCTATCCCCTTAGCTTTAATACGTTTCATAATCCCTTGAATGGCTGAACTTCTAAAGTTATCACTCCCCTCTTTCATCACAAGTCTATAGATACCCACTATTTTAGGATTTTTAGAGATAATTGAGTCCGCTATGAAATCTTTTCTTGTAGCATTTGCCTCCACAATTGCTCCAATGAGAGAACTTGGAACATCTTGATAGTTGGCTCTTAACTGTTTGGTATCTTTAGGCAGACAGTAGCCACCATACCCAAAGCTTGGGTTGTTGTAGTGTGAGCCAATTCTAGGGTCAAGACCAACCCCCTCAATAATCTGCCTACTATTTAAACCTCTTGACTCTGCATAGGAGTCTAACTCATTAAAGAAAGCAACACGCATGGCTAGATAGGTATTTGAAAATAGTTTAATTGCTTCTGCTTCAGTTGAGTCGGTAAACAAAATATCAATATCTTCTTTGATTGCCCCTTGTGCTAAAAGATTTGCAAAAACTTCTGCTCTTTTAGAACGCTCCCCCACAATAATACGTGAGGGGTATAGATTATCATATAAAGCTTTTCCCTCTCTTAGAAATTCAGGAGAGAAGATAATGTTTTTATGCCCATATCTCTCTCTCAACTCTCTAGTATAGCCTACTGGAATAGTTGATTTTATGATTATGGTTGCGTTTGGGTTAATTTTGACTATATCCTCTATCACTAAATCTACTAAAGAGGTGTTAAAATAGTTTGTTTTGGGGTCATAATCTGTAGGAGTAGCTACAATAATATACTCTGCATCTTGATAGGCATCACTCTTATCAAGAGTAGCTCTAAAGCTTAATTTTTTATTTTTTAAATAATTTTCTATCTCCATATCTTCGATTGGAGACTCTTTTCTGTTTAACATCTCCACTTTTTCAGGGACAATATCTAAGGCTACCACATCATTATGTTGTGCCAATAAAACTCCATTTGACAAACCAACATAACCTGTTCCTACTATTGCTATTTTCATTTTTTTCTCACTTATATATATTTTATTATTTGAAATTTTATTATATCTAAAGGTTGCTAAACTCCCAAATCATAAATTTGAACAACACCCATAAGTCTATCTCCATCAACAACCAATAGTGAGTTTACCTTTGATTCTGTCATAAGAGATTGAGCTTTTATAAGTTTAGATTTTGGTTCAATAGTTTTAGGGTTTTTAGACATCAATTTAGATGCAGTTAGAGTAAAAAAGTTCTCTTCATTCTCCTCCATCGCTCTTCGGATATCTCCATCTGTAATGACCCCTTTAACAATACCACTATCCATCACAACAACTAACCCTAAACGAGCTGTAGATACAATGGATACAATATCTTTAATAGGGCTATCAATATGAACAATTGGTAGATTATCACTCCTCATTACATCTTCAACTTTTGTTAAAAGCCTTCTACCCAAACTCCCTCCTGGGTGGAACTGTGCAAAATCTCTATCTTTGAAATCTCTTAACTTCATAAGTGCAATTGCCAAAGCATCTCCCATGACAAGGGTAGCTGTGGTTGATGATGTTGGTGCAAGTTGTAGAGGACACGCCTCTTTTTTTACAGATATATTGAGATGATATGTTGAGTTTAGGGCTAAAGTAGAGTTAGGATTACCACTCATTGCAATAACTATATTTTTTTGTGATTTTAAAAATGGGATAAGTTTTAAAACCTCATCACTCTCTCCAGAGTTTGAGATAAGTAGAACCATATCATCTCTCTCAACCATTCCCAAATCACCATGATAGGCTTCAGCAGGGTGCAAAAAGAAACTAGGTGTTCCTGTACTTGCCATGGTAGCAGATATCTTTTTACCTATTATTCCTGATTTTCCCATACCCGATATGATAAGTTTCCCTTTTGAGTTTAAAATGGCATCTACTACACTACTAAAATTGGTATCAAGATTCTCTTTTAGAGCCAAAATAGCCTCTGCCTCTGCTTCAAATACCTCTCTTGCTATACTCTCTATGTTCATCTCTAAGCCTTATGGTCAAATTCAGGAACTATCTCTTTTAATGTCTCCAAATGTCGTCCCTCTTTAAATTTATCTAATCTATCCATTAATATCTTATATGGGATAACCTCATTTTTTCTAACCAAGATAGAGTCATAATTTGTCTTTAAATCACTATCTTCAATCAGTAACTCCTCATAGAGTTTCTCTCCTGCTCTAAGCCCTGTAAACTCTATCTTAATATCTTCTCGTCCTGAAAGTTCTATCATCTTTTTAGCTAAATCTACTATCTTAATAGGCTCACCCATATCCAAGATGAACAACTCTCCAC
>CAMZNQ010000361.1 GCA_947313765.1 uncultured Sulfurovum sp. | reverse complement strand
CCTCTGCCTTTAAATATTATGTGGCAATAACCCTTAACAACTTAGCAAGTTTAGAGTATAAACTAAACCAAAACCAAGAGGCACTTAAGCATGTTGGGGAGGCTTTAGAGATATACCAAGAGTTAGCCAAACTCAACCCCTCTGCCTTTGGTGTAGGTTATGCTAAAAGTTTAGTTATGGGGGTTTACCTTTTCAATCTCCCAAAGGAGAAGCTAAAAGAGGCAAAAGAGATTTTGTTGCAGTTTAGAGGAGTTGGTAATGTTGAGTTGCTCTTAGAGATGATAGAGGAGTTGGAGAAGAGATAGCCTTTTATTGAGAAAATCCAAAAAATCCAATTTTTTATGGTTATTAAAACGGCAAGGTTTTATAGGGTTTAGAAATTAATAGAAAAACAACTCTATTTACGATAAAAGCAAAAATTATAAGTTCAATTAGATTATATATAGCATCAGGAGATAATATATGACCATAAAAGCTAATGCAAAGATAAATACATTTTTAAAAATAACAGGGCATAAAGATGGTTACCATACCCTACTCTCACGATTTATTAAAGTACCACATCTGTATGATACTATCTCTTTTGTTCCAGAAAAATGTAAAGAGTTTACCATTGAGGGGTGTGGAGATGTTCCTACAAAAAGTAATACAATATATAAAAGTTTCAAAGCTATGAGTATTGATACAGATTTTTTTAGAAACCATAAAGTAGTAGTGCATAAGAGAATTCTTTCAGGTGCAGGACTTGGTGGTGGCTCTTCTGATGCAGGGGCATTTATGCGTCTTTTTAATGAAGTTTGTAACTTAGAGATAGATACTCCTACTCTAGCTAAAATAGGCTCAAAAGTTGGTGCAGATATTCCATTTTTTGTTTATGACTATGACTCTGCAAATGTGAGTGGATTTGGAGAGATTGTTGAACCCTTTAAAGATGAGCCTTTTGAGATAGAGCTTTTTACACCAAATATCCATTGTGATACGCCTCTAGTCTATAAAACATTTAGAAAAGAGTTATTTGAGACCATAGAACCTAAAAACTTTGAGGGTTGGGAGAGATTAACAACAAGAGAGGTTCTCTCTAAAGTTGATGCTATCATGGCAAATGATTTATATAGAGCCTCTTTAATAGCCTACCCTAAACTAAAAGATATTGCTCCAAATGGGTGGTATTTTTCAGGTAGTGGTAGTACTTTTTTTAAAATTAAATAGAGAGATTTAAAATATGAAAAACTACATAATTCTATTTATTATAATTTTCAACACCATTGCTTGTAGTGATAAAAAAAATGAGATAAAAGAGTTTCATGAAACAATCAATGTTAAACATAAAAATAAAATGGGTATCAGTATCTATTATCAAGAAGAAAATGTAAAAAAACCAACCATCTTTTTTCTATCAGCAGCAACAACAGATAGAAGAGTTTACACACATCTCTATCATCATTTAGTCCAACAAGGATATGTGGTTGTTGGTTTGTCTACACAAAGTTTTGCTTCTGACTATATTATGAACCATTTTTATGATGCACTACTATTTGGAAAAAAATTTTGTAATGAAAAAGGAATTATAGATGAGACGAGAATAGGTCTTGCAGGACACTCCTCTGGTGCAGGAATACTTCCAAGTTTAGGATATAAACTCTTTACAGAAGATAAATTAGGAGAAAATGGTCGTTTTATTTGGGGAGCTTCTCCTTGGATTGATTTTCAACATCAAAAAAATATGAAACTTCCAAAAAACACCAATTTTGTCACAGAACTTTTTGAAGATGACTACTCTACCGACCCTCGTATCTATTTAGATATGTATAAACATATAAATGTAGAGCATAAAACATTTATTATGGCTAAAGAAGGAGGAAATCATCAAACTATTTTCTACCCTTACCCTAGAGAGTTAGTAAAAAAAACTATTTATGAACCAATAACTAATTTAGCTTCATTTACTTTTAGGGGTAAAAATAAAGAGATGATTTTTTCAAAAAAAGAGATTAATAGCAAATATTTAAAAATAGAAGCAGAAGGAACTTTACCAAGCATGAGAGACTATAAATTAATGCTTGATAAATTTAGATGGTCAAAAAGTTCATTTGGCTGTAAACCTACACCCAACTATGCACCAAATCCACGAGAGAAAGAGTGTATGAACTACACCAACAAATAGGCAAACTCCTCAACCCAATCTTCCCAAATAGCCGAACCCTCTACATTGATTCTGTTTTGTTGCATATCTTTAACCAACATCACAGAGAACTCTTTAGGTAGGCTCAATGAGAACTTTAGAGCATTATCTATCTTCTCTTTAGTTGAGCTTTGTTTAATGTTTGTAACTACACCTGCAATAAGTGCAAACAGAACTTGACTATCATGCTCAATCTCTACATCATCTCCATTTAAAAGTTTATCAATATTTGGTAGTCTATTCATAACTTTTCTAAAACTCATAAATGATGTTGCACTCTCTGCACCAACTGCTCCAGAGATAATATCTATCAATAGAGTAGATTCAATACCTGAAGCTAAAATCTTATGAACGTACTCCCATGAGCGTGGTGTAGGGAACGATTTCTCATTTTTAGATGGGTCAAAATCAAAAAGTTTTGTAGAGTCATATTGCAAGAATGCAATAATCGAACTATCTATGCCACTATCATAAGCCCAACTTTTCCAATCATCAAAACTGACATCCATATTTAGATGAACAAAACGGTTTGCAAGTGGTGGTGGCATACGATAGACAACACCTCTATCACTCTCATGATTACCAGCAGCCACAATACTCCAACCCTTTGGTAACTCATAATCTCCTACTTTTCGGTCAAGTACCAACTGATAAGCAGAGGCTTGAACAGATGGGGGAGCTGTATTTATCTCATCTAAAAAGAGAATACCTTTAGAGTTTGCCTCTTTTGGTAAAAAGTTTGGACTTGCCCATACTGCTTCATTGTTATCTTTATCAAAAAATGGAATTCCCTTTAAATCTGTTGGGTCAAGTAGAGATAGACGTAAATCTACAAACTCTAAATCTTTATCTAATGCTATCTCTTTAATGATTGATGATTTTCCAATCCCTGGGCTTCCCCATACAAAAACAGGGATTTGAGACTCTATCAAACTATCTAAACTCTTTTTTATCTCTTCTGCTCTCATGCTTTAGACTCCAAATCCATACTTTTTTAATATAATCTCTGCAATAGGCTTTTTATATGCCCCCTCATGTCTAAAAACCTCATCCCCCTTAGCATCAAAAAATATCTGAACAGGCATTAACTTTAATCTGTATTTATCTCTTAAAATCAGACGCTCTTTTTGACCATCAACAGAAAATATCTGATTTGTAGGGTTTTTTTCAAGAATCTCTGCAAAGACTCTGCTCATCTCTAAACAACTATAGCAATGTTTCATTCCAAATGCTATGATTGTAGGTTTTCCATTTCCTATGAATGGCTCTACTTCACTATATCTCTTTGTATCTAAAGTTTTAATATCTATCATCACTTCTCATTCCTAAATGTGCAGAATTTACACTTGCTATGTATGTCTCATTTTGACTCATCACCATAATAAGCTCTGTATTAAGGGCAAACTGTTGCAGATACTCCAACTCCACTGATGGATTTACGGCTAATCTACAATTTATATCATGCTCATCTCTTTGGCACAACTCTGTTAAAATCTCTTTTGGGGTAGCTCTATTTGAGGCTATATTTAAGATGACCTCTCTATCTTCAGATTGATAGAACCTATTTAGTAGCTTTTTAGAGATATTTGGATTTGAACTAAGTGGTACTATAAACTCATCTCCATAGATATTATATATCTTATCCAATAGAGACTTATCAATCTTTTTATTGGAAGAGAGTCTATAGTCTAATGTTCTATTTATTGCTATTAATTCTAAAGAGACTTCATCTATGAGTTGGTTCTCTCCTAAAAAAGAGAGAATTTCATCAGAAAAGTTCTCTTTTAAAATAGACTCTAATCTACTAGATGTTATCTTCTGAAAAGTTAATAGTGAACTAACTATCTCCCCTCCCTCTTTAAGAAGCTTATTGAAAATATCATCAGACAAACTATCATTTTGAGTCAACATACGCTTTGCAATATCATTTGAGCCATCAAAGATAACGCTCTGTGCCTCTACTCCTATGGAGCTATTACAAGCTAAAAAACTATTTATTCTATCATCATTAAAACTCAAAAGGTAGCGTATATTTTCATTTGAGATGTTTGGATTTAGTGCTATTATTTCACGAAGATTTTTAGGACGTAAATCCTCTTTACGACTCTGTTTAATCTCATGGTTAGGCATGGTCAACATTGCATCTAAAATATCTGAAGTTTTTGCATCTCTAGCGATATTTGACAAAGTAATAGGAGAGTATACCATAGCAGGGTCACGAAAGCCATCAGGTCTATAGAAACGCTCTACAAAAGTTATGGTTGCATCACGATTATCATCATTCTCATAAACACCATCTGCACCCCAATTATACATCTTAAATAGTTTTAGATATACCTCATCAGAAAAGGAACTATTTTTAAGCAGACGCTTTAGACGCTCTTGGTCATTTGAGAGTTTAAGAGACATCATAAGGGTATTTGGTTTAATATGTTTTGTGTAGAACTCCTCAAATTGAGCTAAACGAACTTCAGGCACTCCCATATCGTACAACTCATAGGAGTACTCCTCTTCTAGTGGAGTAACCATTGTGCTAAGTACAGTCATGGCAATCTTCTCTCCACCATACTTATTACTATAGTTCATACCTTGTGATTCTAAAAAGTTTTTTAGCTCTTGAGTATTAAAATTTGTAACTCTACCCAAGAAAAGAACTATTCCATTTTGATTATTTTCTATTATCTCTTCTATTTTCATAGAAATATAATAGCATAAAAAGAGTAAATTACTCCTATTTAATAGATATTATGGCAAAAGAGATTAGTTTGAAATTAATATTGGTTGGCGATTTAATGTTATAATTCAATTAAAAAATGGAGAATATATTATGAAAAGAAGAGATTTTTTAACCACTTCAGCACTAGGGATTGGGGCATTAACACTTAATGGTTGCTACAGAGAAGAGAATAGAGTCAAAGATAAAAATGTTAATATCAGCAGAGTGAAAAAAGTAACGCTAAAACTTGCAACCTCTTGGCCCTCTCATTTTCCCATTATGGGAACAGGAGTTGAAAACTTTGCTAAACGTTGTTTTGAGCTTAGTGGTGGGAGTTTAGAGATTAAAGTATATCCTAAAAATATTTTAGTTCCTGCATTGCAAGTTTTTGATACTACTTCATTGGGTCAGATAGATGCTTTTCACTCTGGTGTATATTACTGGAAAGGTAAAAATTCTGCATTCTCAATTTTTGGAGGAATGCCTCTAGGTTTAACGAGTGAAGAGATGATTACATGGCTAAAATTTGGAGGTGGAATGGAGCTTTGGCGTGAACTCTATGGCAAATTTAACCTCTATCCTTTAATTGGAGGGAGTACAGGCCCTCAAATGGGTGGTTGGTTTAAAAAAGAGATTAAGTCTGTAGCAGATTTAAAAGGCTTAAAGATGAGAATCCCTGGGCTTGGTGGAGAGGTTATGAAAAGATTAGGAGTTAATCCTGTTTTGCTTCCTGCTGGAGAGATTTTTACCTCTTTAGAGCGTGGAACTATTGATGCTACTGAATGGGTAGGACCTGCACTTGATAGTATGATGGGATTTGATAAAGCTGCTGATTACTACTATACAGGTTGGCATGAACCTGGTTCTATTTTAGAGATTACATTCAATAAAAATAGATGGGAACAACTAACACCTCAACATCAAGCAATTATTAAAACAGCATCTGAAGAGATGACAGGTACAATGATTCAAGAGTTCCGTTATAAAAATGCAAAAGCATTACAAGAGCTACCTGAAAATGTTAAAATCAAAAATTTTCCTAAAGATATGATGGAAAGTGCAAAAATAGCTTTAAAAGAGGTTTTAGAGTCAGAATCTAAGAAAAACATAGATTTTAAAAGAGTTTTAGAATCTTATAATAACTTCACAAAACTAAATAGAAATTGGGATGAAATTAGCACTAAAAATTTCCTAAATATAAGAGGATAATGGTATAATTATGTTACATAATGTAACTGTAGGAGGTCAAAATTATGAAAAAAGCACTGTTAATAACAGTTTTGATTATATCAAACATACTTGCTCAAAACCCCTTTTCTAAGGGAAACAAGAGCATAAACTTAACCTTAGGAAGTAGTACAAATTTTAATAAAAACTATACTGTAGCAGGAGTAAATGTTAACTATTTTATATTGGATGATATATCTGTTGGTACAGATTACAAAGGATATTTTGGAGCTTCTCCATCAATACATCAAGTTACTGTTCCTGTAACATATCACATACCACTAGAAAATACAACATACAAACCATATTTGGGTGCATTTTACAACCATACATTTTTGGAGAAACCTTTTAAAAACTATGATATATATGGAGGACGAATAGGTTTCTCTATTCAGACCTCAATTAACTCATTTATGTCTTTAGGATGGGTTCAAGAGTTTGGAAATAGTGGAGATAATATTAAAAATGAGGGATACCCTGAAATATCAGCAGGATTCTCTTTTTAAAAAATATCTCTCTATATAAATGCCAAGAGAGAAGCTGTAACAGCCACATTTAAAGATTCAACTCCCCGTCTCATTGGAATTGAGATAGAGCTATCGGAAATATTCTCAACCTCTAAACTAACTCCACTACTCTCATTTCCCAATATAAATATAGTTCTATTTGGATATACCTCATCTCTATAACTCTTTGTTGCATGAGAAGAGAGTGTAAATAGCTTAGAGTTATGAGTTTTAAAGTTTTCTAAAGTCTTAATGAAGTTTCTACTCTTTATGATTGGTAATTTAAAAACTGCTCCAACACTAGATTTAATAACTAAAGGGGTAATTTGAGCTGATTTTTTTGTCGGAATAATAATTGCATCAATATCTCCTCCTGCACAAGAACGGATAATCATTCCTAAATTTTGTGGATTATGAACACCATCTAAAGCAATTACTCTAAAGGAGTCATGCTTTTCTAAAAATTCATCTTCGCTTAAAGCGTGTTGCAAAATAATATCTAAAGCAACACCTTGGTCTTGCTTTGAATTTTTAGAGATTCTTGAAAGCTCTTTTTTATTATGATATAGTATCTCTATATCTCTTTTCTTTGCAATAGATACCATCCTTTCAAGCTGTGCTACATCTCTATTGGAGTCTGAAAGATGAAGCCTATAGATTGTTATAGAGTTATCTTCTAAAGCCTCTAAAACAGCATTTCTACCATAAATTGTAACTATTTTATCAAAAAATGATTTTTTAGATAGATACTCTTTTGAATCTTCTGAATTTTTATTTTTCAACTATTTAGGCTCTCCATTCCATGCAATTACCTGTTTTCCATCTTCATTTATCTCAACAGCAGGCATCCCCATAATGTTAAATCCACCATCAACATAGTGAATCTCGCCTGTTACTCCTGCACTCAAATCAGATAGAAGATACATTCCAGAGTTACCAACATCTTTGATTGTTACATTCTTTTTCAATGGAGAGTGTGCAGAATTCCATTTTAACATAAAGCTAAACTCTCCAATCCCAGCTGCTGCTAATGTTTTAATTGGACCTGCTGAAATGGCATTTACACGAATACCATCACGACCTAAATCCTCTGCTAAATATTTTGTTGTCATCTCCAAAGTAGCCTTTGCAATTCCCATTAGATTGTAGTTTGGAATATATTTTACACCACCATAATAGGTCAAAGTTAATACAGATGAATTATCAGATAAAATAGGTTTTAGCTCTCTTACAATCTCAATCAAAGAGTATACAGATATATCCATAGCAATATCAAATGCCTCTTTTGAAATATCATAAAAGCGTCCTGAAAGTCCCTCTTTTGGGGCAAATGCAATAGAGTGAACAATAAAATCTATCTGACCCATATCTTTTTCGAGAGACTCTTTTAACGCCTTAATCTCTTCTGGTTTACTAACATCACAAGGGTAAAATGACTCCCCACACTCTAACTCCTCGGCTATTGGAGCTAATTTTTTTTCAAATCTCTCATTTAAAAAGGTAATGGCAACCTCTGCCCCCTGCTCTCTACACGCTTTAGCAATTCCATACGCAATAGATTTCTTATTTGCAATTCCAAGGATAACACCTTTTTTGCCTTTCATAATCATTTCATTCTCTCCATAGTTTTAAATAGAGCGTATTTTATCACGATTGAGATAGAATACAAATTAACAAAATAGTATTAAAGGAATTTTGAGATGAAAAAAATATTAATTATCAATACAGGTGGAACATTCAACAAGGTATATAATCCAATAACAGGAGAGTTAGATATTGACAAAGAGGGAGAAGCCCTAAAAGAGATATCTAAACTCTGGCTAAATAGATTTGAAGTTATCAACATAATCGGAAAAGATAGTTTAGATATGAAAGATGAAGATAGAGAAGAGATTTTAGATATTATAACAAATAGTTCTAAAAAAAGAGCTCTTATTATTCATGGAACAGATACTATGGATAGAACAGCAGAGTATTTAGATAGTGCGAAATTAGATAAAAAAATTGTATTGACAGGTTCAATGGTTCCCTACTCTATAAACTCCGTAGAAGCAACCGCAAATTTCTCATCAGCATACGGCTACCTCTTAGGAATCAATCAAAAAGGCGTTCATATCTCTATGAATGGTAGAATGGAAAATCATAAAAGAGTAACCAAAAACAAAGAAAAAGGATATTTTGAATCTACAAAATAAGATTTACTCTCTTATGAAAAAAGTTCAACGACATATTAAAAAAATATAATACTCTATGACATCCTAAACATTGGGTTAGACATAAGCCTCTTTGCAGAAACTCATATACTAATTCAGGAAATAGGGGAGAGTTAGAATGTCACCTATATGCCGTTGAAGTACAATTATAATAGAAGCTAACTTAAATAAACATTAAAAATACAAAAATAAACATTAAAATGTAAAAAATTTCTATTTTTATGAATTTTATTAAATATATGGAGCTAATATTTTTATTTTTTATCCAATAAAGCTAATTGATATTTGGATATAATCCACCCAATTTACAACATAAGAGAAAACAATGACACACAAAACCATCTATATACCAGTACCAAGCCCTCATGACCCTGATGAGAATGGTCATTTTGGTAAAAAAGAGGATAAACATAGATACGGAGGACGTTTTGTACCTGAAACATTAATGCCAACACTTGAACAGCTAAGAGTTGACTATGAATCTGTACGATTTGATAAAGATTTTTGGAAAGAGGTAGACTACTACTATAAAAACTATGTAGGTCGTCCATCTTCCCTATATTTTGCAGAGAATCTCTCAAAAGAGTTAAATGCAAAAATTTACCTGAAACGTGAAGACCTCAACCATACAGGTGCTCACAAGATAAATCACTGTGTTGCACAAGCTATTTTAGCAAAACGTTTGGGCAAAAAAAAGGTTATTGCTGAAACAGGTGCAGGTCAACATGGAGTTGCTACAGCCACAGTAGCTGCACTATTTGGTTTGGAGTGTGAGATATTTATGGGTTCAAAAGATGTTAAACGTCAAGAGCTTAATGTATTTAGAATGAAACTTCTTGGAGCAAAAGTACACTCTGTTGAGTCGGGAAGTCAAAGCCTAAAAGATGCAATGAATGATGCGATTCGCCATTGGGTTACTAATGCTCGTGATACCTACTATATTATTGGAACAGTTGCTGGTCCTCACCCCTACCCTATGATGATACGAGATATTCAATCTATTATTGGTTGGGAAGCAAAGGCTCAATTAGATGTGGTTGAGGGTTGTCTACCCGATAAAGTCATTGCATGTATTGGTGGTGGTTCAAATGCACTTGGTATCTTCAATCACTTTTTAGAGTATGATGATGTAGAGTGCATAGGGATAGAAGCAGGAGGTCTTGGCTTAGATTCTAAACATGGTTGCTCTTTAGAAAAGGGAAGCCCAGGTGTACTTCATGGTCAATGCTCATACCTACTTCAAGATGAAGATGGACAGATTCAAGAGGCTCACTCCATAAGTGCAGGACTAGACTACCCAGGGATTGGGCCTGAACATGCCTATTTTAAAGATAATAATATTGTAACCTATAACCACATTACAGATGATGAAGCTATGGAGGCTTTTGTATGGCTCTCTCAAAAAGAGGGAATTATTCCTGCTTTTGAGAGTTCTCATGCAATTGCATACCTCAAAAAGATGAATAGAGAAGATATTGAAGGTAAAACTATATTAGTTAACCTCTCTGGTCGTGGAGATAAAGATATGATACAAGCCCAAGATATTTTAGAAGAGCAATTTAAATAAAGGAAAAAGATGAATTTTGATTTAACAATAAATCCAATAGAAGAGATAGAAGCAGAGATAGAGATAGTTATAGTTGTTGATAAGAACTTTGAACATAAATTTGTAAAAGATAGAGAACTACTTACAAAAGCAGGATTCAAAGCAGAACAAGATGAGATATGCCTACTTGTTGAAAAAGATAGACTATATGTAGGTATGGAGAGTCTAAAGAGTGAAAATATTAGAACAGCTACTGCCTATGCTATGAGAGATTTGCTAAATAGAGAGTATAAAAGTGTAAAAATTGCATCATATATGAATCACCCTAAATGCACTGCTTTAAATAGAGCTATGGTAGAGGGTTTCATATTGGGTCAATACAATTTTGATAGATACAAAACATCAAAAAAGAGAAATCCAATAGAGAAAATAATAATATCGCTAGAGGAGTATAATGAGTATCAACCAGATATTGAAAAGTGTGCTACTGCTCTAAATAATGGTCAAATAACAGCAGAATCTACAAACTTTACAAGAGATATTGTAAATACAACTCCTGAAGATTGCTACCCTGCTACTATGGCTAAAATTGCTAAAGAGTTAGCAAAAGAGAGTAGTTTAGAGTGTCAAATCCTAAAACCAAAAGAGCTAAGAGTTCAAAAGATGGAGGCTCTGTTGGCTGTTGCTCGTGCATCTCGTCATAAACCAAGAGTTATTCACTTAACCCATAAGCCTAAAAATCCAAAAGCAGTTGTTACACTTGTTGGAAAAGGT
>CAMZNQ010000360.1 GCA_947313765.1 uncultured Sulfurovum sp. | reverse complement strand
CGGATTAGGTGCAATCCCTCTTTAGTTACTGAACCCATTGTTCTAATGGCAAGACCTGGTCCAGGGAACGGGTGTCTACCTATCATATGTTTTGGAAGTCCTAATTCAAGTCCAAGTTTACGAACAACATATATAAAAATCTCTCTAAGTGGTTCAACAAGCTCAAATGTCATCCAATCAGGAAGTCCACCTACATTGTGGTGTGATTTAATAGTTTTAGAAGGACCTTTTACAGAAACAGACTCAATAACATCTGTATAGAGTGTTCCTTGTGCTAAAAATGCTACATCTGTATGTTTTTTTGCCTCTGCATCAAATACCTCAATAAACTTCTCTCCAATCGCTTTACGTTTAACTTCTGGGTCAGAGACTCCCTCTAAAGCCTTCATAAATTCATCTTTAGCATCAATTGTAATTAATGGTATATCAAGTAGTTTAAACATATTTTGTACATCTTCTGCCTCATTTTTGCGAAGTAGCCCTTGGTCTACAAATACACAAATAAGTTGCTCTTTCTCTAGTGCCTCATTTAGCATAGCAGCAACAACAGAAGAGTCTACACCTCCACTTACACCACAAAGTACCTTTTTATCTCCAACTTGTCTCTTAATAGACTCTATTTTCTCTTTGGCAAATCCACCCATATTCCAAGTGCTATCACAACCACAAATATGTTTAGCAAAATTTTTAAGTAGTTTTGTACCCTCTACACTATGATGAACTTCAGGGTGAAATTGAAAGGCATATATATTTTCTTCTACATTTGCAATAGCTGCAAAAGGAGAGTTTTCAGATGTTCCAATTACCTCAAAACTATCTGGTATCTTCTCTGCTCTATCTCCATGACTCATCCATACTGTTTGATTATTATTCATTCCATCAAAAATTTTATGGTCTGTAAGAATCAATTTTGCTTTTCCATACTCATGATGGTCTGCTGAAACAACCTCTCCACCATAACGTTGAGTTATCAACTGCATACCGTAACAGATACCCATTATAGGTATACCCATAGACCAAATAGCCTCATTTGGCTTATAGGCATCCTCACTATAAACAGATGCTGGTCCACCAGATAAAATAATTCCTTTTGGAGTTCGTTCTTTAATATCTGCTATACTCTCTCTATATGGAACTACTTCACAGTAAACCCCTGATTCTCTTAATTTTCTTGCTATGAGTTGTGTATATTGTGAACCAAAGTCGAGGACGAGTATGGGTACATGTTTCATATTATTTTATCCTTATCTCTATAAATTTAATTTTGTGAAAGTATACAGTATCTTTTATGAGAGGGGGTTAGATTCTAATTAGTCTATATTTCTTATAATAAAATGTTAATTTGACTTTTTTACTAAATTTTGTTATATTTTTAATGAATATATTAATATTAATCTCAAATTCATAGTCTATTCACTCTATTTTTTAGAAAACTAATTTTAGTTTTGTCAAAAATATATTAATACAAAGGAATAACCATGAAGAAAAATATATTATTGAGAAAAGATTTACTATTAAGTATAGTCTCCATCTCTATCATATCTTACTCACTAGTTCCAAGTAACACTATTGCAAATGAAGAAAACACTATACTCTCCAACAACATAATTACAGAAAAAATCATAGAAAATCCACTTAAAAAGAGAGTTTTAGAGGCTAAAGAGGAGGCACAAAATAACTTTAATAAGGCAATAGAAGAGGAGAAATTGGCAAAAGATATTTTTGAAAAAACGAGAAAAGCTAAACTAGAAGCAAAAGCAG
>CAMZNQ010000359.1 GCA_947313765.1 uncultured Sulfurovum sp. | reverse complement strand
TGTTCGTATTCCCAAATAGGTAAATTGTAAATCTCTCTCTGGCTCTAAGTAGTCATTTAAATCATCAAGGTCATATTTATCTCTTAATCCAAGTAAGATTCTTCCCTCTTCTTCACCCTTTTGAAAATATTTATCTATATGAAAATATGGTTTTCCCTTAACTCCTCCAATATTTCTCCCAACTTTGTGATATAGGTCATAAAGAAATAGTCTTGATGCAACAAAAGTCCAATCTGGTCTATCTATATCAATCTTATTAACAGCAGTCTCAATAAGTGTTTGTTGAATATCAGCCGAACTCATCATATCTTGAAATTGTAAATTTGCATCAACCTCAAGTTCACTTTGACTTACATTTTTTAAATTCTCTACGGCTTCACAAGTATATTTTTGAATTTTAGTAATATCAAGTTTTTCAACTTTTCCACTTCTCTTTACAACTCTTATCATATATTTATTTCCTTTGATTTTTATATCTTTATATCATATTTATTTTATTTTTTTGGGATTAATTGCAGGGGTCGGCTAAATTTGCCGACTTAATATTTATTTAAAAACTCTATTAAAAATTTTATCTACATTCTTTGTATAATACTCAAAGCTAAAACACTCTCTTATCTGCTCTTCGCTTAACGATTCTCTTAACTCTTCATCTGCTAGTAGATATTGAAGATATAGAGATTCACCTTTATCGTTAGTTGATGGTTTACCTTGTTGAATCTCCTCCCATACTTTCATTGCATTTCTCTGAACGATTCTGTACGCATCTTCACGGCTAACACCTGCTAGTGGAAGTTCTAAAAGGACTCTTTGAGAAAATACAAGACCACCTGTAAGGTTTAAGTTCTTCATCATATTCTCTGGCATTACAGTTAGTTTTGAGATAACACTATTCATTCTGTGCATCATGAAATCTGTTGTAATGAACGCATCAGGTAACCAAAAACGCTCTGTCGATGAGTGGCTAATATCTCTTTCGTGCCATAGAGCTACATTCTCCATTGCAGGATTAGCATAGGCTCTAACCATTCGTGCAAGACCTGTTATGTTCTCTGTAAGGATAGGATTTCTTTTGTGAGGCATTGCAGAGCTACCCTTTTGTCCTTTTGCAAAATACTCTTCTGCCTCATACACCTCTGTTCTTTGAAGATGTCTAACTTGAACAGCAAACTTCTCAATAGATGATGCCATAAGTGCTAAAGCAGATGCTAGTCTAGCATATCTATCTCTATGTACAACTTGGTTTGAACAAGGCTCTGGTTTTAACCCTAACTCCTCCATTGCATACTCTTCAAGCTCTAGTGGTGCGTGTGCAAAGTTACCCATAGCACCACTAATCTGACCTACAGAAATAACCTCCATAGTCTGCTCTAAATTTGTTAAGTGACGAGCCATCTCATCATACCAAACAGCTAGAGTTAAACCAAAAGTTATTGGCTCTCCATGAATACCATGTGAACGACCAACCATTAGTGTCATCTTATGTTCAAATGCCCTAGTTTTAATGGATTCCATAAGCATTTTAACATCATCAATGATGATATTTAAAGATGATTTCATCTGTAATGCTACTCCTGTATCAACAGCATCAGAGCTTGTCATTCCATAGTGAAACCATCTTGACTCCTCTCCCAAAGATTCACTTACAGATGTGTTGAAAGCGATTAAATCATGTCTAGTTATCGCCTCTATCTCTTCAATTCTCTCAACTGAAAACTTAGCATTCTCTACAATTTTTTTACAATCTTCATCAGGAATAAGCCCTATTCTATTCCATGCTTTTACTACTGCTTTTTCTACCTCTAACCATGCATCATATCTTGCAAATTGAGTCCATTTATCTGACATTTCAGGTCGTGCGTATCGTTCTATCATTTTAATCCTTGGAGTAGTTAGAGTGAAATCTAACAAGAAGTTATCGTATTTTTTTATGATAGAATTCTATCCAATTCGACTAAGAAAGAGGTAAAAAATGCCATTCGTTAAACGACCATTCAAGATAGAAAAACCAATAAAAGCATTTTTATTTATTATGAAACAGTTCAATTTTACACAAGGAGAATCACAACGACTTATTGCAAAAGGACGCATCTTAATTGATGGAAAATCCATTTACAATACAGGAGCAACCATAAGTGGAGATATTGAAGTGGTCTATTTTGAACCAAAGAGTAGAGGATTAAAACCTATTTTTGTAGATAAAAACTTTTTAGTATATGACAAACCATCAGGAGTTTTAGTCCACCCAAATACAATGTCAACAGAGTACTCAATGCTTGATGAAGTAAGAACACACTCTGGGCAAAATGCAAATGGAACACACAGAATAGACATGGAGACATCTGGTCTTTTTTTAGCTTCAAGAGACAAAGATGCTGAACGATTACTAAAGGGTTCTTTTGAAAAAAAATTAATTAAAAAAAGTTATCTAGCTTGGGTTAGGGGTAGGGTAGAAGAGCCATTTGTGGTAGAAGAACCAATATGCATAAGAAAAGACTATAGTTCTAATAAACATAAAGTTAAGATTTGCAAGAATGGAAAATATTCAAAAACAGAATTTAACATAATTTACTACGATAAGGAGCTTGATACTACTCTAATTGAGGCTATTCCACTCACAGGCAGGTTACACCAAATACGTTTACATCTATTTCACGTGAAACGGAAAATATTAGGAGACCCTATATATGGAACATCTTTTAACATAGCTACTAAGTATTTGGAAGGAAGGATTACGGAAGAGGAACGTTTCCGTGAAACAGGAGCTAGACGACTCATGCTACATGCTAATTCCTTAGAGTTTACTTATGAAAATAAGTATAAAATATATTCTAAGTTTAATTTTATGTTATCCAAAAAAGATATTTGTGATAAAAATAGAAGATTACCTTTTGAAGGTTAATCCTCTTTTAAAACTCTATATACACCAACGGCAGAAACAACTACCACGATGAAAACAAAAGCTACCATTACCCAATCAAGTATTCCCAAAACTATTCTCCTCTCTCTTCTAGTTCATTATCTCTAAGTTGTCCACAGGCTGCTGATATGTCAAGACCTTTAGACTCTCGGATGGTACAGTGTAGACCATGTTTTGTTAAATACTCTTGAAATGCTCTCATATCTCTCTCTTCAGGTCTTCTGTACTCTGTTCCTCCATAGGGGTTAAAGTATATTAGATTTACTTTAGATTTAATTCCATTTAAAAGAGCCAATAGTTTCTTAGCTGAAGCCATATCATCATTTACATCTTTAATCACAAGATACTCAAACATAACTCTTTTTCTATCGTTAATCGGAAACTCTTTAACTGCATCAATAATAGATTTAATATTATAAGCCTTATTGATGGGCATCAACTTTTCACGTAACTCATCATCAACAGCATGTAGAGAGATAGCTAAGTTTACACCAAGGTCAAGTTTACCAAGTTTAACAATCTTTGTACTCAATCCAGATGTTGAGATGGTTTGTCTATGTGGAGCAATTGCCATTCCGTCAGACTCTGCAAAAATTCGTGATGATTGAGCAACACTATTTAAATTATCAAGAGGTTCACCCATACCCATATATACAATATTAACTCGTCTATTTGCATCAATCTGATTATCTTTTTTAATCATACGAACCTGCTCAACAATCTCCCCTGCTGTTAAATTGGCAATAAACCCACTCTTTGCTGTTAAGCAGAATGAACAACCAACTTTACAACCAACTTGACAAGAGATACATACAGTATATCTCTCTTGATGCTTTAGAGAACCATCTTCGTGAAACTCTCTCTTTTTCATGAGAAGAAGAACAGACTCTACTGTATTTCCATCATCTCTTTGAAAAAGATATTTAATGCTTCCATCTCTACTCTTCTCTTTTCTAACAATCTTTAAAGGAGAGATTCTATATTTTTCAGAGAGTTCCTCTTTTAACGATTTTGGTATATTTTTCATCTCATCAAATGATGTTACATATTTATGATATAGCCAAGAGTAGACCTGCTTTGCTCTAAACGATGGCTTTATTAATGCAGATAACTCCTCTCTTGTATAATCTTGTATAGATGGTTTTACTTCACTCATTTAACTAACTCCATTATGTTTTTTATGAAATTGTATCGTAAACTACCCACTAGTAGGTGGTGGATTTACCAATCCATTCAACAAATTCCATCTAAATCTATCTATGTCTATTGTGTAGCTTCCAGATACACTTTTAGGTTTTCCACTATTTCCATCCATATCCTCTAGGGTAAGCTCAAAACCACCTATCTTACCCTCT
>CAMZNQ010000358.1 GCA_947313765.1 uncultured Sulfurovum sp. | reverse complement strand
TTTAAGTATAAGAAAAGAGTTATAGATTTAGGAGTATATCCTAAAGCTCAGTATATATTAGAAAATTATACTAATGATGAAGATTATGTAGTCATAGCCCACTTCATAGCGGAAAGAGAATTACTTAATAGAATATTACCTAGCAACTTTCATATTAAGTCTTATGAAGCTACTGCAGAGGGAATAGACCTTAGCATGTATAAAAAGATGATTATTTGTAGTATGTCATTTAAAACAGCTAAGTTTATACAGATTCGTAATCGTCAACTAAATGTAAATAGAATGTTACCTGTTATTATAGATTTTTTAACTATGGACTCGCCAGCTATTGGACCTTTAATATTAAAGGCTGTAACAAATAAAAAGAAGTCATTCGATAATTCATCGTATAATAACTTCTTAAATTTTTTAAAGGATTAGTATGAAAGAAAGTGTATATCAAAGAAGATTAATTGATTGGATAGAATCAATAGGTGGTAATGTAGTAAATGGTACATATACTAAAAATGGGGAAGCAGATTTACAAGCAGGGATTCCTACATTTATGTGTGACAGATTATTATTTGTTCATGTAGCTATTGAGGTTAAAACTCCTAAGAATCTAATTAGATTTAAAGAGGGTAAATATAAAGTACATGAAAAGCTTCAAGAAGCTAAGATTCAAATTATAAATGCTAAGGGCGGATTAGCCCTAGTATGTTCTAATAAAGAAGAGGTTATGGAATATCTAAAAAGTAAAGATATTCAAATAACCAATTTATCTATTTAAGATAAGTATCTCTCCAACGAGAGATTACTGTATTTCTATTTAAACTCATAACTTTCTTACTTCTAGGAAGGTTATCATTCATAACTTTAATATCTCTCGTAGTTAACTTCCCTCTAAAAAATCTTCTTGCTCTAGCAGGACCTAATTGATGAACAGCATATTTATTCCCATGTGTATGTTTAACTCCAACAGAATCTAATACTTTCCCATAAGCCTTTAATGCATGAGCCATAATCTTATCTTGATTATCTGGAGTATTCCATTCATTAGGATTGATTCCTATCTCCTTAGCATACATCTTAGCTGTAGATGGCATAAATTGATACTTACCATAAGCACTACTACCTGCTCTATTCTTAGTTGTATAAGAGTTATCCTTTCCCTCTTTAGAGAGTAAGAATTTTAGTTCATCTGTATGTTCAATAATAATTGATTTTTTATATGATGATATATCGTCCTTTAATGGACCTCCATCGTCCTTTAAATTGATTTTATTATCATCCTCAACAATTATATCAGGATTATAATTTGGAGTCCTTAAATTGGATTCTCGTGGATTATAATTTGGAATTATAACCTTAGATTTACTCTTATCTGTTTGAAACTCTAAACCTGCTCCCATTTCTAAATCTAATTTAGGGCCCTTATCTGATTTAAAATCTAAATTATCTAATTCTTCTACAGGTACAGCATATTTATAACCTTTGGTATTTAAACCAAAAGGATTACTTATTTCATCTATTGCCCAGTTTGTATTTATGTCTTCTATTTTCATTTTACTACATCCTCATATAATTCATTATCAATTGCTCTTGATATAATCAAGTCTCTTGTTTTACCATCTATTCTGTGTATTGTATTACCTAATTCTCTCAATTTATAAGGTGAAGCTAATACATCACTTAGATTATCAAACATTCTCAAATCTTTACCTAGTTTACCTACAGGGTTATACTTCATCACAGAATTAAATAATCTTGATATAACTTCAACAGTTAATTTACCTGTAAGAGTTGTACTCATATTTGTAGGCGAATTATTAGAACTAACTATTTGTCTAATAATATCATCTGTTCTAAATACCTCTTTAGCATCACTAATTAACTTAGATATTTGCTTAGCTTTATCAGAGGTAAAACCATTAGTTCTGATACTTTTATCTAATATTTTCCAAGAGAAGTCATCTAAATGGTTAGAGAATCCTGAGTCTATAATAGATAATTCTAATTTCTCTAAATCTCTACCTCCTACAATGTTACCTAGTTTAGTAAATGTATCTGCTCCAGAGTTCCTAGTAGCTTTAATTATTTCCATAGCTCTAGCTACCTCTATTTGAGGCTTTTTACTTGTAGACCTATTAATTCTATATATAGCATCTCCAAGCTCTGAATCTAACACTTGTTTCATACCAGCATATTCTTTGTTAACTTGCTTCCATAAACCTAAGTGTTCATCTGGTAGTATCTCTTCTATATTTCTTTCAACTAAATCTTTAATCTTAACCCAGGTATTCTTATTTTTACCTTTAGAATTATTAATTAAGCTGTTAATATGTGGTACTGAATCTATTAAGTCTTCTACTAATGCAAATTGTTCTCCTTTCTTAAATTTATTTTTATTAATTGTAATACCAAATAAATCTTTAACTGCAACTAAATCACTTACACTCTCACCAACATTCTCAGGAATACTTAGCTCTCCCTTTTTTAAAGTATCTTCCATATTAATCATGAAATTATACTCTACCCCAGCATCTTGTTTTATCTTCCATTTAACTTTTCTATAATTAGATTTAATAGTATCTGCAGCCTCACCTAGGTTCCTAGATAAATCAGTTAAATCTAAATCATTCTCTACAAGCTCTTTGATATATCTAATTCTATCTTTCTTATTTATATCTATGTCTTTCTTTATACTAGGATTAACTTTAATAGCTCTTTCTTTTAATCTTGCTCCAATTTCACCAGAGTTATCCATAATGGATAGTAATCTATCAGTATACTCTTTACCAGTTGATTCATTTAGCTTTGACCAATTATTATAAATTGTATTAGCTTCAGCTTCATTAACGTTAAGCATATCTTTATAATATTCATAAACATTTTTATTAGCTCTAGTTCCTATTTTATCCATCACTTTCTCAATAGCTGCAGCTCCTAGTAAAGCTGTACCTCCATATAAGCCACCTTTCATAGTTGCAACTCCAACAGAATCTCCATCAGCTCTACCTGAACCATAACCTGTTATAGCTGAAATAGCAAATAAACCAGCTTTAGTAGTTACAGCAGGAGATGACATAACCTCACCTGTTATATTACCTAGTGTAGAGTAAGATAAGAAATCCTTATCATGTGTACTTTCATCTAATGACTGTTTAATTAATGTTATTTCACTCATATCTTTAGCATGAGCATCATCATCTATTAATCCAACCATATTAAGTAAATCTGAAGTTAAAGCATTAATAGTCATAGAGGCTTTTAATGTACCTTTATCAAAATCTGTATAACTACTTACTTTACTAATAGCATGGTTCATAATATTCTTATCTGATTCCTTATGCAATAGTTCTAATAACTTATCATCTCCTAGGTCTACTCTAGCTTGTTTAAAATCAAAAGAATTATCTGAACTAGATATTAAATCTAATATCTTAGAAGATGGCACATTATCTCTAATAGCTCTCTTGTAATCAAATCTATCTCTAAGTGGTAATTCACTATTATCAGTCTTAATGATTCCCTCTTTACTTAAGTCCATTATAAAGTCACCTACACCTCTTTTGACTTTATAAGTACCTGTTTTATCCTCAGGTACTTCTTGAGTATTAAACTCACTATCAACTGGTGTAGTAAAATCTTTAACTAATGGTTCATTATTTCTAATACTAAAACCTATATCAAATATACTCATTATCTTACTCCTGGAATATTAAATTCTCTACTACCTGGACTATTCTGTTGAGGTTGTTGAGGTTGTGGCTGTTGACCTTGTATCCCATTAATAGTATCTTTTATAATATCAGATATTACCTTAGAATTCTTGTTTCTCATGTTACCTATAACTAAGCCTGCAACCTTTAGATAATTAGCAGGGTTAATATTTAGTAACGCATTACCTATAGCTCCATTTAGTACTGTTTCAACCATTACTTGACTAGCTTCATCTTCATTATTATAAGGAACAGAGATAATTCTAATATCAGTCTCTAAGAATCCTATATCTGTTCTATAATCATTTAATGGTGTAAGTATAAAGTTCCCATCCTTATCTTTCATTAGTCTACCTGTTGATGGGTCAACTTCTATATCATACATATATTCATTAGTTTCAGGATTAACTAAAGGCTTATTAATTTCTATATAGTAATCTTCTTCCATATTGTTAGATACTCTATAGAACTTATTAGCTGTATAATATTGCTTAATTAGATTTACTGTATCTATACCTATTAATCTAAATAATAATTCAAATTTTACATCTAAATACTTTAATGAAGATATTGTACTATTTTGTTGTAACTTAACCTTTCTACCACTATCAGAAGCAAACGCTTGACCTAAGAATGAATCATTTACACCTAATATTCTTTGAATACGTCTAAAGCCTTCTTCAATAATTCTATATTGTTGCTGTATATCTGCACTCATATTAACTATTTGAATATCATCTAAATCATCTAGTTCTATAATAGAATTTATTCTAGTCACAGTGTTTACAAATCTATCCCAATCTTCTTCATCTATTGCACCTTTTCTAACAAATACTTTATTAGTATTAACACCTAATTGAATCTGTAGTAAAGCTTGGTTCATAGTTCTCTGAGTTTCATAAAAATCTTCAACTATACCAAAATAATCTTTATTATTATTCTGAAGCTTAACAACTTGGTAAGGGAACTTAACTAGGTTCTGAGTTATCTTAGTTTTTCTAAGAATTCTATCATTACACCAGTAAATTGAATAAGTATTATCTTTTTCTTTTATAATAGTTCTAACTAATATAAACTTATCATAATCTTCATCAATATTATCTCCAAACATATTAGCATCTTCATCTACTGTTATATCAGCTATAGAATTAACATCAGGTAATAAACCACTTACTTTTCTGGCTCCAAACATTCTAATTAGATTCTCTCTATCAATCCATTTCCATCTATGAATAAATCTAGCATCACTATAATCTTCTTGAACTGAATCAGGGTCTAGTAAAATCTGTTCAACTGGTACATGCTCTTTAGTAATCTCATATTCAACTCTACCTACAGAGTCTCTTTTAATATTATTATTAATATCTTTTACAGGCTTTACAACTAGTTCATGTACAGCTAATCCACTTAATAAGAATTCTTGTCTAATCTTTTCATTGATAACTCTAACATTAGATTTATCATCTATGTTAAGTAATAAACCATTCAATAAACTAGTTAATGGTACATCTTTAATATTATTAGCTTTTGCTATAGCAGTATTAGATACTGAATCATAGTAACCACTAATTATTCTTACAAATAGTTTAATAACATTAAAGGTTTCACAAGGTCTACCTTGTTCTCGTAATAATGCAACCTCTTCTTCAGTATACTGATTATTATTAAACATCTCTAGTATTGTTTTATATTTTCCTAAAGAGGGCTCATAAGTATCATAAGAATACTTAAAGAGTCTTTTTAAATTCTCTAAATCTAATTTCATATTTCCTCCTATCTAATATATTTAGATAAATCTAAGTCTATTTCTTCTGACTTAATAATCGGTTTAGTAATTTCTTTTACTTCATCATTATTACTAGATAAAACACTTGTTTGCATCCAGTCATTGTATTTCTGTCTTCTAATTAATTTATCATAAGGTAAATTCATATTCATAATTTCATCATTATAAGAGCTAGATAGAGACTCCATAAAAGTTTTTAATGAACGTCTAGCTGCATCTTTATTTGACCAATCACCTGCAGAAATAATATCAGTATATATTTTTCTCTCATTATCAGTAACAGCAGCACCTGACATTAACTTAATATACTCAACTATAACAGAACGTAAAGAGCCATCTAATTCAATTTTATCTAACATCTCTCTCTTATTAGCATCACTACCAACACCTGTTATTGTATATAAAGCTTTATTTAAATTAGATATAGCATTTCTATCTAGGTTTAATTTATCAAATTTTCTAATAAGTCTTTCTGTTGCTTTAACTATACCAAACTTCTTATCTGATTTATTAAGAGCAGTAGTATTAGTTTTACTACCTTGAATCTCTTTAGCTATCTGTAAGTTCTCATTGTTATATGGAATCTTATCAGGATTATCTAAATTAGCTAAAAATTCTGCTTCATTATAACTCTTTTTATCTTCAATCTTAGATTTATTTAATTCTGCTTGAGACTTAATTAACGCTATCTCTTCAGGTGTTTTACCTTTAGCCTTAGCCTTAGCTTTATTCAACTTTACTTGAGATTTAAGTAACTCTATTTGTAATTTTTCACTCTCTGAAGGAGTACCTCTTAACTTAGCTAGTTTCTGAGCACTAGTTAATGTATCATCTTCAGTAATCATTTTAATGTAATCATTTTCTAAATCACTAAATGATTTATCTTTAAATATTTCATTAGCTTTAAGTTTAAGTACATCTATTTGTAGCTGTTCACTTAATTCCTCTAATTCAGTTTTATCTTTAACATTTTCAACATGATTAATTTTATAAGCTTTTTGCTCAGGTGATAAATCAGAATTACTAATATAATCTATATAATCTTTTCTTATACTATCAACATTATTACTCATACCTAATTGATTAATCTTAGAATCTAATACTTTTAATCCTAACTCTTCTTGTTTAAGTTCTATCTCATTTTTCTTCTTCTCAACATGAGTTAATTTATAAACTTTCTGTTCAGGAGTTAGATTATCATCACCTAATATAGAATTTAAATAGTCTCCTTTAATTTCACCAGCTTTAATATTATTATCTAATTTATTATCTTTTACAGTTTGTTCTTTCTCTGTAACTAAATGGCCACTTAATACTTGAGAAATTTGGTTAAATCTATTAATCATACCTTCCTTAGTATATTTATCTGCATAACCTAGATAACCTGTTGTTTTAATAGTAGATTGAACATCTCTAATAACTTGTTTACCATTATTATCAACAGTTTTATATAAAGAACTTTTTAAAGCTAACATTGCCTGTTTATCATTACGCATTTCAGGTGTTAATTCTATACCACTATCTCTTAGTAAATCTATATCATTCTCAAAATCTACTGGCATAATACCATGGATTCCATAATTATTAGCTAATTTCTCTTTCAAAATAGGATTAGCATTAATAACTCTATTTGCATCATGAGCATTACCTGTAGCTAAATGTGTGATAGCTTCTTGCATAGAATCTTTATTTAAAATAGAACTAATTGTATCATTTCTATTCTTTTGTACCATTAATTCTTGATTAAGCTTTTCATTTTGTAAATCAAGCATTTTCTGGCCTCTTTCATTAGCCTCGAATTGACCTGAAGCCTTATCTAGCTCGAATCCTTTTATCTTATTAGTTAAGATACGTTGTCTTTCATTTCTATCGCTATTAATAGTATTATTAGCAGCAGATACTCCTTCAAAAAATCCCATTAATACATTCCTTCATTTTGACCATAATCAGAAGCATAAGCTTCTTCTCTTCTACTTGAGTAACCTAAACTAGTTTGAAGTTGATTAGCAAAGCTATTATTTATACTATTAGTAGCATTTGTTTGATTTATAACAGAATTACCTTTACTTAGTAATAAGTTATTCTCTGCATTAACGCCATTACTAATACTAGCTGCTGCAGCATTACCTTGATTATATAAATTATTTCTCTGATTAGTTATTTGACCTAGATAACCAGCTTTCATTTCCATAGCTCTATCTTCTGCAGTAGCATTAATGGTAGCTATACCTTTTTCAGTATTAAAATTATTTGAATTAATTAAAAATTCTGATAATCCACTATCACCCATACCTCTCATACTCATTTGCTTAACTATATCATCATTAACTTTCTGAGCTCTTTCCTTTAGCTGTAATATTTCTCTATTACCTAATGTTGAACCATTTAAGTTTTTATAATAAGTACTAACATCTTCTTGTAAAGAACCATAAATATCTTCCATCTTAAGATAATCTAAGTATGAATCCATATATCTATCGGCATTAAATCTATTATTAGCCTCTTGATTATGTAAGGCTTGAGTCTGTAGTTCTCTTTGTTCCTTACCAGCTTGTTTAATAGCTCTACTATTATTATAGCTAGTAATCCCTCCTATAACGGTAGAACCTATAATTGCACCTGTCATATTCTTTCTCCTATTTTATGTTTATCATATATAATACTAGTATATTCATCTGCATTTGTAAATATAGCTTTTATATTAAATAATGATTCTAATTTTCTTAATACTTCTTTAAAGTATATTCTTTTGGTTTTAATGATATATAATCTATTTATAAATAATACCTTATCTCTCAATAAATAAGTTATACTACCTATAGGCTTATTATTTTGATATATAGTAATATATCTACATCCTACTTTCTTCTCTGCATTTATTAATATACTAGGTATATTAATAATACCGGAATCTTTTATGTAAGATAAGGTAGATTTAAATAATAACTCATTTGAAATATTCTTAGGTAATACTAATAAACTAATCATTAAAAACTTTCGTATCTTTTAATTTAGTTATAAGTTCATTTACTTTAATTGATACTTCTTCTAATGTAGTAGTATCAGGTAGTAATTCAGGTGAATCAGTTTTATTAATCAGTTCATCAACATATAACTTGTTGATTATATCATTATTATCATTAAAGGTTAATTGATTTATCCCATAATTTAAAATACCTTTTATCTGATTGCTACCATCTAACCTAACAAATATACTATCTAACTCTGTAGCAGTGATTGA
>CAMZNQ010000357.1 GCA_947313765.1 uncultured Sulfurovum sp. | reverse complement strand
GGGGATGTTTGTTCTAAATTATATTTTATTAATTCAGGATTGGCACGAGCCTACATCATAACCGAAAAGAGAAAAGATTATACGTGGAGTATCTTTTTTAACGATAAAAATTCTCATATGATTAATTTGTTTGTAGTGGACTATGAGAGTTTTTTAAATCAAAGAGAATCACGTTTAAATATTGAAGCACTTGAGGATTGTGAGTTGATTTCTGTGGAGTATAAAGACATTCAATTTATCTATAATACGCTTAAAAAAGCAGAACGTTTTGGACGGCTTATGAGTCAAGAGGCGTACTCTTATTTGCATCAGCAGACAATTGATAGACAAACCAAAACAGCAAAAGAGCGTTTTGATGCATTCATGGAAAAGACTCCTTACCTTTTAGAAAAAGTTCCTCAATACCATATTGCCTCTCTTTTAGATATTACCCCACAATATTTAAGCAGTTTAAAAAAGAGGTTTAAATATTAAACTATGTGAATGACAAACAAAATTATATGGAGTAAGATAAGGCAAAAATAAAAGGTCTCTTATGAAAAAAATAATTTTGTTTACAAGCCTCTTCTCTTCGGTAATTTTTGCACATACTCTTACGGTTAGCGTCTCTAATGTTCAAAACAGTAGAGGAGCTATTTTAATTGGGCTTTTTAACAGTTCCAGTAATTTTACTAAAATGGATGCTATTTATAAACGTGGAATCATCTCTAGCTTTGACGCAAAAAATTTGACTTATACCTTTTCTGATTTACCCAATGCCTCTTATGCTATTTCTATTTTTCATGATGAAAACAGTAATGAAAAATTGGATAAAAACTTTTTTGGTCTGCCAAAAGAGGGTTATGGTTTTTCAAATAATATTCGTCCCACGTTTAGACCTGCTACATTTGAAGAGTCAAAATTTGAGTTAAACAGTGATAAAAATATAACAATTAAGATGGGATATTAAGATGAAAAAAATAACAATAATCGGTGCAGGTTTGGGTGGGTTAACGGCTGGTGCATTGTTGGCAAAAGATGGTTACAAGGTTACCATTTTAGAGCAACACACTATGGTGGGTGGTTGTGCCACAACCTTTAATAGAAAAGGTGGTTTTGTTTGTGAAGTGGGGCTTCATGAGATGGATGGGGTTTATAGCAATAAAAATATAGTGAAAATTTTTAAGCGTTTAGGCGTTTATGAAAATGTAGAGTTTGTTAAGGCAGATGAGTTTTTTGAAGTAGAGACTAAAAATGGTGTTTTTAAAATGCCTGATGGTGTGAGTGAAGCTCAAAAAGCACTAATCGAAAAGTTTCCTCGTGAAGGTAAAGGGATAAGAAAATATTTTAAGCTTATAGAGAAGATAGCAAAAAGCTTGGAAGAATTACAAAGTGCCTCTTGGTATCATTTTTCTTTTTTCCCTTTTCTATTTTGGGATATTGTGATTTATAAGCCCAAAAGTGTTCGTGAAGTTTTAAATAAACTTATTGAAGATGAAGAGCTTAAATTGATATTAAACAGTAATATTCAGTATTATAATGATTCTCCTGATACTCTAAGCTTTTTACTTCATGCTGTGGCTCAATACTCCTATTATCATGGTGGAGGCTTCTTTATTAAAGGTGGTAGTGGACAATTGAGTGACTATTTGGCAAAAGTAATAACCGATAATAATGGAAAAATTATTACGAAAGCAGAAGTTGTCAAATGTAGCGAAAATAGTGTGGAGTATGATAGAAAAAAAGAGAAATATAGGGTAGAGAGTGATATTGTTATTTCTAATTTGTCTCCTGAACAGACCTATAAGCTGTATGAAGTTCTTTATCAGGAAAAGAAAGTTTTAGGGGATGCTCTCTTAACTATATATTTAGGTTTCTCAAAAAATATAAAAGAGGTTTATGGAAAACGAGCCTACTCTAATTTTATTTTTAATGAACTGGCTTCCGTTGATGATTTAAATAGTATGATTCAAAAAGATATTTTAGAGCGGTCTTTTGTATTTGTAGACTACTCACAATTAGATTCAGGATTAATAGATAATAAAACTAAATCTTTTGGCTCTATCTGCATGATTGATTCTTTGAGATATTGGGATAAATTAGATGAAAATAAGTATAAAGAAAAGAAAGAAAAATTAATAGAGACAACACTTGAAAAGCTAGATAAGGCATATCCAAATATTTCAAAACTGGTAGAGTATGTAGAAGTTGGAACTGCAAAAACTGTGAAACGATATATTAAAACTCACAATGGAACAGCTTATGGGTTTAAACCTACCCCAAAACAGTTTTTTAGAGTTCCAAAAGTAAAATCGGATAGAGTAAAAAATTTGTATTTTGTAGGTCAATGGGTTATAGCAGGGGGCTTTAGTCCTTCTATTTTAAGTGGGGGTTTGTGTTATAGAGCGTTGATAAAATAATTTTATCCTCGCCTAACCACATTTTTGAGCCAAAGTACCGTGTCATGAATATCCCCTTTTACTCTCTCTTGAAAAAATAACACTGCACATCTTAGGTATTGATATTCAAGGCGAAGTAACTTTGGTTGATAAAGAGTGGACTAGAGTTGAAAAATGAGAATGCTATAAATAAAAAATGCTATAATCTATCAATTGAACACGGAGAGTACCATGCAACGAACAATACAATTAGATATAAGTACCGATATTTTCGATAAAGTAATGTTTTGGTTAGAAAATTTACCTAAAAGTAAAGTGACATTAAAAAATATTTTTGGGTCATGCATCTCAAAGTAGTTGACGATTATAGCGATTAATAACAAAATTAATAGAATATTCTAGCCGTTCCCAAGACTTAGAAAATTTAATTGTTTTACGTTGAAGACGGGCTAAAACCATTCTCATTCTAAGGTTAAATCGTTCAATATCTTGTGTATTACGTTTTCCAATTTCTCTAGTTGCAGAGTCAACTATTCCAAAGTTATAAGCATCCCAATCATCAGTACAATATATTTTCATATTAGGAACTTGGTCAATTAACTTTTTAGCTGAATATTTCCCTCTATCTCCAATATGAACTGCTAAAATTCTCTTGGTCATTTTGGAGTAGCATAGCCATATCCACGCCTTTTGCTTCTTCTTTTGTACAAATGTCCACATCTCATCACAGCTGACAAACTTCTATTCTGTAATATCAGGTTGTATAAACTTTTGACCCTTCTTTTTAATCCAAGCTTGTAGGGTGTTTATCCCTACTTTAAAGACTCTACAAATAGCATTTATCCCCATACCCTCTGCATAGCTATCCATTATCTTTCTTTTCTCTTTATGCTTCGGTACTTTATCTTTTTTTTTCATACTTCCATACAAATACTGCTTTACACTCTTTGCATTTATACCGTTGGGTTCCACAATAATTATGCCCATTTTTTACGCTATTAATACTCCCGCACTTTTTACATCTTGGTCTATGTCTAATAAGTACATTATACGCACTTACGCTTATCAACTACTTTGAGATGCATGACCAAAAAATAAAAAGATTGGAGAAAAAATGAAAACATATTTTGTCTCCATCATAAAACTTCAAAATAAAAATGTTTTTGAAGAGGAGATATTGGGGAGAGACGATAAGCCGAGTGAGTCGTTGTTTCTATAAATTGTGATTAACTCCAATATAGGCACTAGTAGCCTTTTGTAAAAGTGCTGAAGGACTCAGA
>CAMZNQ010000356.1 GCA_947313765.1 uncultured Sulfurovum sp. | reverse complement strand
ACAAGGTTTGGCTCAATAACAATTGTTCCACCCTCTTTTACTCCACCTTTAAACTGTTGGTAACTTACATTTGCAACAGAGAGCATAAAGTCAATCTCACCATCAATAGCATAAGGGTAAAATACCTCATTATCATCAAGTTGAATATCAACAACAGTCGCACCACCACGAACTTGTGAAGTGTAGGTAGCAGTTTTTACACCGTACCCACCCTCTTTAATTTTTGCTGCTGCAAAAATCTCACCAGCAAGAAGAACACCTTGTCCACCAACACCTGTAAATCTCATTACAATTTTACTCATCGTGCTTCTCCTTATATTTTTTTCTCAAAGTCATCTTGGGTAATTTTACCTCTTTGACCTTGATGTACTTTAATAATCTCTGCATACATATCACAATACTCATCTGCCTCTGTATCTTGTTTTAAGATACCTGTAGGGAGTAAGTTAAGTTGCTCTTCTGGAGACATTGCATCATATTTCTTTTTAGAAACAGTGATACTATCAATCCAATCAAGATTTTCCATAGCAGATTGCATTTTGTTTTTTCTACCAAGGTTAATATGACAGTTAGAGAGTGCTTCTACATATGAGAAACCTTTATGCTCCATCGCTTGAACTAAAAGCTTTTCAAGTTTCTTAGGTGCAGTTACATTTTCTCTACCAACAAATGAAGCACCTGCAGCAATAGCAAGTTCACAACCATCAAATGTTGGGTCAATATTTCCTGCTTTTTGAGAAACTGTCCACATACCTTTTGGTGTAGTTGGAGAGGTTTGAGAGTTTGTCAAACCATAGATAAAGTTTTGAATAATAATCATTGTAATATCTATGTTTCTTCTACAACCATGAATTGTATGGTTACCACCAATTGCCAATGCATCACCATCTCCTGCTACACAAATTACATGTTTTTCAGGGTTAGCAAGTTTTATACCTGTTGCAAATGCAACGGTTCTACCATGTGTAGTATGTACTGTATTAAAGTCAACATAAGAAGAAAATCTTCCTGAACACCCAATTCCAGATACAACACATACATCATCTTTTTCCCAACCAAGCTTGGTTACGGCACGAATGAATGCTTTTAAAATAACACCATCACCACATCCCCAACACCATAGTGTCGGCATCTTTTCTACTCTCAAATAGTTATCATAATTAAATGCCATTAGAATACCTCCTTAACTTTTTCAATAATATCTGATGGAGAGAATGGACGACCATTAGTTTTTGTTAACTTTTGAATGTCTAATCTTCCCATACTTCTTTGTACCTCTTCAAGGTATTGACCTTGGTTAAGCTCTACTGAAAGCACTTTGTCAAATTTTTGTCCAAGTTCATGCATTCTTTTTTCTGGAGATGGCCATAGAGTAATTGGTCTGAACATACCTACTTTAATACCCTCTTTTCTAAGTAGATTTACTGCTTCTTTGATAGCCAAAGATGCTGAACCATAACCAATAATAAGAATATCTGCATCATCAATCATGTACTCTTCATTAAGTTCAATCTCATCCGTATAATTGTCAACTTTTTGAAAAAGTCTATCAATTAATTTTCTACAAGTTTCTATCTCTTCTGTTGGGAATCCCATTGCATCATGATGAAGACCTGTATAGTGGTATCTATACCCTGTATACATTGGGTTAAGAACTGCTGGTTGGTCTTGTTCTACACCATAAGGTTTGTAATCTTCTGGAGCACCATCAAATGTTTTTCTAGGTACAATTCCCTCTTTTACAGCCTCTGCTGTTGGAATAATAGCTTTTGCATGCATATGACCAATAGTCTCATCTAAAAGTACAAATACAGGCTGCATAAATCTATCAGCTAAGTTAAATGCTCTTACTGTTTCAGTATAACACTCAGCCAATGTACCTGCACAAAGTGCAATGGATTTGTAATCTCCATGTGATGGGTTTTTCGCTTGAGCAATATCCCCTT
>CAMZNQ010000355.1 GCA_947313765.1 uncultured Sulfurovum sp. | reverse complement strand
GATGTTCCAAAAAACATTAGAGAGAAGACAATGCTAAAGCCAAAAAGCGTGTTAACTATGCCTACAAGATTATAGGTTAAAAACTCTACGAATGTTTTTTTCAAACGCTATATCTCTTCATCAATAATATAGCGTGGTCGGTTTTTACTCTGTTGAAAGTTTCGCCCTATATACTCACCAATAATCCCTATGCTCATAATCTGTATGCCACCTATAAAGTAGATGGATACCATGGTTGATGTCCACCCTTGAACGGCTGTATTGAAAAAGAGTTTATCTAAGACTATCCATGCAATGACCAACAGTGAGAGCAAAAAGAGGATAAACCCTGTAATGGTAATGAGCCGTAAAGGGACAACCGAAAATGAAGCAATGCCATCTAATGCAAAGGCAATCATCTTTTTAAGAGGGTACTTTGTCTCTCCTGCAAAACGCTCTCCACGTTTGTAATAGACCGAACACGATTTGTACCCTAAGAGAGGAACAACCCCACGGATAAATAGATTAATCTCTTTAAACTCTGCTAGAGTATTTAGAGCCTTTTGACTTAAGAGTCTATAGTCTGCATGGTTAGAGATGCTCTCTATGCCCATAAAGGCTTGGAATTTGTAGAACATTTCAGCTGTGCCACGTTTAAAGCCTGTGTCTGTTGTTCGGTCATCTCTTACCCCATAGACCACATGGTAGCCCTCTTTATATTTGGCTACAAAATCTTTTACGACCCATATGTCATCTTGTAAATCAGCATCCATAGAGATGAGGGCATCAGCTTCATCTTTAAGTTGCATAAGCCCTGCTATGAGTGCATTTTGGTGTCCAAAGTTACGTGAGAGTTTAATGCCCTTAAAGTGTGAATCGTCATTTTGAAAGCCTTTAATAAGCTCCCATGTTCTATCTTTTGAACCATCATCAACATAACAGACAAAACTCTCTGAGCTAATCTCTCCCTCTCTTATCATCTCATTGAGTAACGATTGTAACTGTTTGGTTGTTTCACTTAAACCCTCTTCTTCATTGTAACAAGGTATGACAATCCCTAACTTCATTTTTGCCCTTTTTTATTTAGTCTCCTATAGCCACCAAGTAGGTAGCCATATTAACCAATTGTCCACATAACTTTTAGCCACTTCATAGCCCGATAGAACGGGATAGAATGCTAAAAAAAGCCCTGCTACAATGGCTAGATAAATCCATAGAAGTATACTCTGTTTTGGGTAAAAGCTAAGAAAATCTCTAATGGCATAGACAATTGCCAAAATTAAAAATGGCAGTGCGTAGTAGTAGTGGTAGATGAACATCACACGCCCCACAAAAGCGTAAGGAAGATAGAGTCCCACAAAGGCAAAGAGGATGAGTGTTCCCTCTAGGGTTCTGCGTCTTATGAAGATGTAAAACAAATAGAGCATGGCAACAATGCCCACCCAGAAAATGGCAGGATTTCCAAACATGGTGATGGAGGAGAATCGACTCCCCTCAATGTTTCGGTAGGCACACATTGGTTTAATGTCCAAAGGCCAACTCCACCATGCCGAACTGTAGGGGTGTGTTGCCACAAGTTTAGAGTGGTAAGCCAACATATTGACTTGATAGTCCCAAATGCTCTGTAGTGAACCTGTCTTTAGATAGATGTCATAGAAAGTTAACGTGTAAACAACTCCTGCTAAAAGAGCATAGCTAAGGATTCCATAGAGTATGAGTCTGTATCCTGCAAATTGTTTTTTGAGAGGGTAGTTTGTGGCAAGTAGATAGAGTGCAATGGCAACAAAACCTAAAGAGGCAAAAACAGCCGACCACTTAACAGCAGATGCCAAGCCAAAGAAGATTCCACTTAAAAGTAACCATGAGAGTTTCTGCTTTTTAATAAAAAGATAGAAAAACCAATAAGAGGTAAAGACAAAAAGCACTCCAAAGGTGTCTATGAGACCCAATCGTGACCAAGTAAAATGCATAAAGGAGTAGGTCATTAGAAAAGAAGCCACAAAAGCGTAAAGCCGTCTTTGGAAGAGTTTCAATGAAAAATAGTAAGCTACTAAAATGAACAATGCACCAAAGATAACATTGACAAAACGCCAACCAAAAGGGTTCATACCAAAAATTTTAATGCCTTGCATAATGAGTAGTTTTCCCAAATAGGGGTGTGTGTTCTCATAGACAGGATAGATGTCTCGCATTATCTCATACGCTGTTCGAGCATGATAAATCTCATCAAATACCATGTTGTTGTAGTAGCTTTTGGTTACTTCTATATCAAGTTCATCGTTGAGTTTTTTCTGTTTTGTTACATAGAAGAGATTACTATTCTTGTACCTTAATCGTAACTCACCTAACATTATTTGACCAGATTTTAATGTAAATTGTAAATAAGA
>CAMZNQ010000354.1 GCA_947313765.1 uncultured Sulfurovum sp. | reverse complement strand
GAAATAGCATGAGCAAAGAAAGCTTCTACTGATTGCATCTCAGGTCTAGAAGCTATCTGTTCTTCAGTTAATAAACTCTGAGCATGTTTAAATAAAGCTATGGCTCTAGCATTGTTAGGAAGCTTAGATTTACCTATAGCATCACTTGTTAATAGTTCAGCATACCCATGTAATAAAACAGCTTCTAGGCTAACCTCGTTAGATTGCATATTAGATAGTATTAAGTGAATAGCTCCATTCTTATCTATGAACATAGATTGAGTAGCTTGTATACCTTTAGCTTCTTTAGGAGGGTACTTACTAATCTTTAACTCAAATCCTCTCTTGATTGAATTAGCTAAACCTTTTATCTTATCGAATGCAAAATCATTCCATAATCCGAACTCTTCAAATAAACTTTTAAATCCTGCATCAGAGTTAATTACTTGCTCTAAGTGTGATAAATCAGAAACTATGTATGACTTAGTTGTATTTTCTTTCTTACCTTTGTCTTTAATAGCCTTTAAAGCCTTTTTAGTCTTCTTCTTAACATCTTTATAGACTGACTCAGGTAAACGCTTCAGAACTGCTTCTACATACTCTATTGACTTATCTGAGCTATCAGTTACATACTCTATAGCTTTAGTAGTTAAATCATCTATAATGGCTTGGTCTTCTAACAACTTAGCATCTGCGTCTATGCTATTAAGAGCTGTCTCTAACTTGTTAAGTTTTTCATTACCTTTCAAGTTCTTAGACTCTTTCTTAGGCTTCTTAGCTGGTTTAGTTTCTTTAGGTTTCTTAGGCTTACTTTGTTTAGTAGTATCTTCTTTAACCTCTTCATCAGTATCTACTTCATCTGTTTCATCTATAGGTGTTTGAGTATCTTCAGGGATTTGTACATCTTCGACTTCTTCATCAAAAGGTGTTTCAAGTTCAGATTCGTTCTCAACCTCTTTAGTAGCATTAGGGAGTCTTAGCATTGCATCATTAGCTATTACATTGAACGCTTCTACAAACTCATCGTTATACAGAGGAACACCATTATCATCTTTAGCTACAGCTATATCTTCAAGTACAGCTATAACTCCCTCTTTAGTAGTAGCTGTTGAAAGTTTTTGTATAAAGTCTGTATCATCATAAAGTGACAATAAGGTCTTAAATCTTTTCATAAGCTTCTTGTTAAATAAACCCTCTGGAGATATAGCTGTCTTAGCTATTGCTACTAAATCTTTAACAGTAGTTGTATTAGACATGTCTGTTAATAGTTTGACATCTTCAGGACTTGTAAACTTACCTGTAAGTACTGTTAAATCAGTTATTATATTGTTTAACTCTAACTTGACTGAATCATCCACAGTTTCCATATTCTTAACAGCTTCTAAAGTTTTTGTAGCTACTTCTAGTAATGATAAGTTCTCGTTGTGAATCTGAGTCTTAACTCTATCAGAAAGTTTAGTTACATCTTTAGTAATCCTACTCTTGACAAACTTACTGAACTTAGCCATATTAACAAAACCATCTACATCCTTATCAATAATTGATACTAACAAATCTTTTGAGTAAGCATAGATTGATGGGAGAGATATATTACCATCAGCAAAGATATGACCAACTGTTGTAACTTCTTTACTTACATCATCAGCTTGTTTGTTGTCAAAGTCATAATCTTTATCAGTGTTGTACTTGGTCAATAAAGCTAAAACTTCTTTAACTATTTTGTCAGTTGATGGGTCTAGTGAAGCTAATCCCTCTCCCTCTTTAGTAATCTCCTCTATAAGGTCATCTAATTTACCATAGAGTATGTTAGTAACTTCTTCAGTAGTCTCTTCTGTAAACTCTACATTATCTACTATAGCTTCATCAGACATCTGTTGTTCGTCAGGATTAGTGAATAGTTCACTACCTCTGGTTCTAGCTTTCTGTTCTACATTATTTAATTTCTGTTGAACTCGTTTAGCAAACTCTTCTTTGAAGTTGAAATCAGTTCCCTCTTCTAAAGCCTTTAAAGTTTTTATAGCTGTGATAGCAGTACTATGTTCATTACCATCCAAAGAAGAATGATTATCTATGTTGTTTAAGTACATCTTGAATACAGATTTAGCTATTGATTCTTTAACAGGTTTCTGTTGTTCTTGAGGGAATGTAGCTACATAATCATCAACTGCTTTAGTAAAATCCTCAGCTGTCTCTACTCCTTTTATAGAGAATTCAGAATCAGTATTTAAGTGAGATACAAAAGCTCTCTTAGCAGCCTGTAGGCTAGATAACTGTTGACTGTTATC
>CAMZNQ010000353.1 GCA_947313765.1 uncultured Sulfurovum sp. | reverse complement strand
CCACTAAGATTTGACCCATCTGCGTACACCATAAGCTGTACTAACCAACACCCATCACAATGGACAGGAGTTGGAAAGACTGGGAATATTTTAAGTATTAAGCCTAAGGTGAATGGTACGGGGAAGCTGGATTGGTAAATTTATTTTAAAGATTTTGTCTAAAGTATAGTAACTATACCAATCCAACCATAGAGGTAACCATAAACACCACACCACCACTGAGATTTGACCCATCTGCGTACACCATAAGCTGTACCAATCAAGACCCATCACAATGGACAGGAGTTGGAAAGACTGGGAATATTTTAAGTATTAAACCAAAAATCAATAAGACAGGTAAAATGGATTGGTAGATTTATTTTCTTAGTAATTTATATAGAATCTTAAAAATATCTTTCTTTTTTATCTCATATATAGGTGCAAGATTACTCTTGCATCTTCTACAACTCTGATTTATCGCCGTTAGATTGTTTTTTGCCCTACATACAGGGCATTTGTAGCTAAACTCCATCTGTTATGGCATCTTCTAAAAAGAATATAGAGTCAATTATCTCCTCTTCTAAAGAGGCTTTATCATCTTCACTTTTAGCCGATATATATTTTTTCTTTAACTCTCTTAAATCCTCTTTGTCTTCCTCTAAGATATTACTATCTAAAACTCTATCTATCTTAGAGATAATTATCTTATCATGCTCATTTAATATATCTATCTTTTTTACTTCTGAATGTTTAGTAGATTTTGATATTATAGTTTTAAACTCTCCATTAATTATCTCACCTGTATTAATCTCTCTTCCAACTACAGATAACATTCCATCTTGATTTAGGCTAAAAGTTATATCTATAGCACCATTCTCAACAGGCTCTTTAACCTCTAAAAGCATATCTCCAATTTTTACATTCTCATCTAACTCCTCTTCATCCTCTCCTTGATATATATCAATCTCAAACATCTTTTGAAAATCACTTACAGCATAATATCGTGAAGTTTTACTTGTGGGTACAGAGGTGTTTTTTAATATAATTTTAGATAATTTCAAATCAAAAGAGTAGTTATTATCTAAAGTAGAAGTTCCCAATGAGTAGGGAGTAATATCAACCAATATTGAGTCTATATCCTCTCCATCTATTATTGCCCCTTGTAAAATAGCACCAATAGATACAGATTTATCTGGGTCTTCAATTAGAATAGGTAGCTTACCTATTTTCTCAAAAATTTTATGTGAGATAAGAGGAATTCTACTTGAACCACCTGTTAAGATAATGGCATCAATCTCATCTATATCGCTATTGGACTCCTCTATGGTCTCTAATAGAAGCTCAACTGTTCGGTCAATATCTTTCTCTATGAGATTCTCAAACTCCTCTTTTGTTACAGATAGATTTAAATGTAGTGGCTCTCCATCTTTTGTAGCAAAAAACTTTTCATCAATATCAACACTCTCCTCAGTCGATAGTGCTACCTTGGTTCTTTCTGATAATTGATTTAACTTTATCTTTAATTTATTTGTTAATGGTATATCAAAACCACTCTTTTTCCAAATGAGAGTAGATAATTTTTCATCAAAATCATCTCCACCTAGACGGTTATCTCCTGTAGTTGAGAGAACCTCAATAACTCCTTGAGAGTTCTCTATAATAGATATATCAAATGTACCACCACCTAAATCATATATTCCATAAAGAATATCTTCATCTCTATTAGCTCCGTAAGCGATAGATGCAGATGTTGGCTCATTTATAATTCTTAAAATCTCTAGTCCTGCCAATTTAACAGCTTGTGCTGTTGCCTCTCTTTGGTTCTCATTAAAGTATGCAGGAACAGTTACAACACATCGTTTATACTCCATGCCCATCTCTTGCTCTGTTGTCTCTTTAATCCTTTTAATAATAAAAGATGAAACCTCTTCAGGTGTAAATTTTTTACCATTTAAAGTAATCTTGGTATCACTTCCCATAAGTCGTTTAATAGATATGGCTGTATTATTCTCCTCAATCATAGCCATATTTTTTGCTTTTATACCTACAATTACACCGTTACTACCTACATTTACAACAGAGGGTAGAAGAAAATCTCCATCAAAAGATATATGTTTTAATCCATCATCTGTATATACAGTTGCTACGCTATTTGTTGTTCCTAAATCTATTCCTATAATGTCCATCTATTTACCTTTACTTTTGCATAATTTATTATCTTATCTTGATAGAGAAAACCATCTTCTAGCACTTCAACTAAAACTCCATCTTCTCTATTTTTATCCTCTATTACCTCAACTGCTTCATGTAAGTTAGCATCAAAACTATCTCCTACTTTAGCAACTCTTTTTAATCCAACTCTATTTAAAATTTCATGATACTGCTCCTCTATGGAGGAGAAACCATCTTGAAGAGATTTAATACTTCTATTGACCTTTTTTATATTAAATAGTGATGCCTCTGGTAGAGAATCTATGGCATCTTTTGAATTTTTCAAAAAGCTATCAAACTCAATAAATAGTTTAAATTCATTTTGCAATTGAATGACCTTAACTTCATCAATCTTCTGCGTCATAGATTGCACAAGCTTAGTTAGTTTTTTAAACTCACCCTTAATAACAATTAACTCCTCTGCAATATTCTGCTTATCAGTTGGTTCTTTTAAAAATAGAGAGAACTCTCTAATTTGCTCCTCATCCATTAAATCTATCTGCTTACAGATATACTCTTTAAACTCTTCTTTTGTCATATCTTAAATGGTACCTCAAATATCTTTTTTAGGTATATATTTTTATCTATACTCTTTTCTCTATCCATCTTTAGATTTACATCTAAATAGTATATTACACTATCTAAATTATTTAAAATATAATCCTCATTAGTTAAGCTATGATAAGCATCAGAAATTTGAGCAAACTCTTTTGGATTTTTCTCTGGTGGGTTCTCTCTTATTGCTCTTCTATATGCTTTTTTAATATCTTTAAACTCAAAATCACCAACAAGTCCAAGTATCTCATAAGGGCTTTTTTTAATCAAATAATCCTCCTCTATTTCCAAATTTTTTAACTACTCTGTTTAATGTTTTCTTTAATGTTTTAAACTCTAGTTTATTCTGTATCCGAATAAAATATTCTAAATATTTTTCAAATTTAATATCTTTATCTAAACCATTTTTATCAATAAAATCAAGGTATCCAACTATCCATTTAAGATACCAAACAGATTCTCTTTTTGACTCCAAAACACTCTCTAATGAATACTCAAAGAGTAGTAGAGACAACTCTATATCTTTTTTATCATAAGATGATAGAGTTGATACTAAACTATCTCTATATCGAGTATCACTTAACTCTATATCTAAATTAGATACTATCTTCTCTATTGCTACCTTTGGCTCATATCCTCTAATGCTATTAGCATCTTTTATTAAATCTAATATTAGAGAGTATAATTTCTTGATAAACAGATTATCAAACTTTTTTAATATCTCAAAAGGATTCTCTACACTCTCATCTCTTAGAGAGTTTAAATACTCTTTTTTGATTAAAAATATATTATAATCTGACTCATTAAAATCATATTTATAGCTATCTATATAATCTTTAAATAAAACTCTTCTAGCTACAGAGAAATAGTCATCTTCATCATCATTATAATAATCATCTCTTTTAACAGACCTCTTCTCAGATATAGATATAAAGAGTGCTTTGATATCAACTGGCAATTTCAATCTATCATATTTAAAGTACTCAATATGATTTTCAATAAGCTCCATTAAATTTAAATATATAGTCTCATTATCTCTATATGAGAAACTCTGAACCGTAAGTGATAAAAGTTTTAATATCTTAAGATTTATAGATTTATATCTCTTATTAGGAGATTCTAATTTTTGAAAAACTCTAACTATAGTAGATATAAGAGTTATGTACTCCATAATCTCTTCTTCTAATAAATTATTTAATTCATTATCCATCAACTCAAAAAAAGTTATCATAATTTCAAATATTATCTCATTAAATGAGGAGAATTTATTATAAATCCTATTTAAACGTATAACATTGTTTTGGTCAAATTTAGTGGTAAACATTATATCTCTTAATAAAAAAACAAAAGCATCTCTATCATACTTTATTCCTAACTCTATAGCTTTCTTATTTGTTTCTGCTGATTGATAAAGAGATATCAATATATAATCAATTAAAAAAGGAGATATTTTTTTAGAGTGTAGTTCTAAATATTTAATAAAAAAGCTCAATAGTATTAAATCACTTTTTGAATCATCTGCTCTACTTTTGATTAAAATTAATAAGTTAGCAGACTCTATAAAATTTACCATAGAATCTCTATATTTCAAAAATATCTTTAATGCCTCCTCCTCTTTACCATTTTCAACTAAAAGAACAATATTGTTGTATATAAGTCTATTACGTTTCTCCTCATCTTTAATACTTTTTAATATAATATTTATGGGAACATAAGATTTTAGAGCCAATAATCCATCTATTTTGGAGCTTTTATCTCTATTTGAAAACTCTTTATCTAACTCTTTTTTCATCTCTCTGCTATTTTTTTTTTTTATTTTACCATTAGAGTCTCTAGTTATCAAATAACGGTAAAGAGGTTTACTATCTTCATAAATATCTATCTTATTACTATCTGAAATAATCGCTATTAATAGCTTAAGGTTATCTTTTTCTACTTTAGACCTAGGATTACAATCTTTAAAATAGTCCAATGCCAACTCTCTGTTATCTTGCATTAACTCTAAAAAACCTAAAATATACTTCTGCCTAGATATAGGGATAGATTTTAAAACTTTAGTATCTAATTCATAGTTCCCACTATATATATTTGCCATTAAATATAGAAATATAGCCTCTTTTGCTATCTTCTTATCTTTTATATTTATTAACTCTTTCCCAAGTTTGACAGCATCTTCAAAATGTTCAATATAGCATAGATATTTTAGTTTAGTAACTCTAAATTTTTCATCACTACTAATCTTTAATAGTGAGTCAATATCTCGAATCGCCCTTACTACATCCCCTTTAACAAAACTACTATTTGCTAAGTTAAAATAGGAGTTCACTACAATATCTTCTAACTCCTCTTCACTCATGCCCTCTATTTTAAACTGTTTTGCTTTAGATATTACCTTTTGGTAATTTCCTTGTTCAAATAGAGAAATAAGCTTTTTTTTCTCAAATTTTTTATTTTTTTTCTTTGACATCTAACTTCCACAACTCTTTTCTGAAATTATAGTTAGTTTAAGATTAAAGTATAGTGTTTATTTGTGTTTTTTTCAATATAATAAAAAATAAGAGAGGCAAGATAGATTAAGGATATACTATAATATTGTAATACAAAAATACAAAGGAGAAAAGTATGGTAGCAACAGTAAGACTTGATAGTAAACTTGAATACAATCTTTCTCACAATCCTCTTCCATAATCTTTGATTTGGGAGAGTGAGGTTCACCAGTGATGAGATCTTAGAGATAAAAGAACTTTTAGATGAAATTTTATTAAATTATAGTTAAATATAAAACTTAACTTAAGCTAATAATATAAATAGTTAATTTATGTATTAGACCTTTTTGGATAAAATATTAAAATAATTATAATAAAAAGGTTTAATTTTGAAATATATTTTTAGATTAATATTTTTAACCTCTATTTCCCTCTCCTCTCTCTTCTCTGTAAGTATAG
>CAMZNQ010000352.1 GCA_947313765.1 uncultured Sulfurovum sp. | reverse complement strand
CAGGAGTCAATCCCTCTATCTTATCTACATCAGGTTTACCAACACGACCTAAAAACTGTCTAGCATATGAGGATAGAGATTCAATATATCGTCTTTGACCCTCTGCATAAAGTGTTGAAAATGCCAATGTAGATTTTCCACTTCCACTTATTCCTGTAATAACTACTAACTTGTTTTTGGGAATAGTTAAATTTATATTTTTTAGATTATTCTCTCTAGCCCCAAAAACTTCTATTTTTTGATTTTTCATAGTTTATATATTATCCTAAAAACATTTTTTTTATTAAAATTAAGAGTGCTATACCATACATAATAAGTAGATAAGTTTTATGTTTAGAGGAGCTAACATGCTCTTTTAACCATACTCCTCCATAAACACCAACTAAAGAGGCAATAGCAACATAAAGCCCCTTTTCTAAGTCAATATGACCAACAGATAGATGAGAAATTAATCCTGCAATAGAGGAGAAAGCAACAAAGAAAAGTCCTGCACTTACTGCTTTTTTAATGGGGTAGTGTAGAAAACCTACAAGAATAGGAGTTAGCATAATAGAACCACCCACACCTAAAGCAATGGCAAAAATACCAATCATACCACCAACAGAAAAAAGTACCATAGAGTGTAGACTTTTAACATCTCTATTATCTATCTCTTTAGAGGAAAAAAGACGATATAGTGCAAAAATAAGAAGAGATAGGAAAAGATACTCTAATATCTTAGCAGAGACTAAAGTAGATACATAAGCACCTATAAATCCTCCCAAAAATCCTCCTACACCAACCCAAATTCCCTCTCCTAGTATCAATGAACCTTTTTTATAGTTAAGATAAGAGCCATAAATAGAAGAGAAAACCATCTGTATAATTGAGATACCAATAGCTGTTTTAATATCTATACCCAAAAGCATTAAAATAGGAATAAGTATCATTCCCCCACCAATGCCGAAAAAACCAGAAAGCGTTCCAACAAGTAGACCAACTAAAATTAATAACAATTCCATAAAGCAATAACTCCAAAGTAAAATAGATATGGATTATATCATTATATGAGAAGAAAAATGAGTAAAATATGTTAAAATATTTATATTAAATTAGAAAAGAGATATATATGATTATTATTCCAGCACGTATAGGTTCAAGTAGATTTCCAAATAAAGTTTTAGCAGATATCATGGGTACACCTATGGTTATTAGAACTGCACAGGCTGTAGAGAGTGTTGATAGAGTTGCTATTGCTACCGATTCACAAAAAGTTGTAGAGATTGCTAACTCTTATGGGATAGAGGCTATTATTACCTCAAATAGGCATAATTCAGGAACAGACCGTATATTTGAAGCTTCAGAAAAATTAAATCTTGATGAAAATGAAGTTATTATTAATGTTCAAGGAGATGAACCATTTATAGAGATAGAGGTGGTTCAAGCCGTTTTTGATTTGACAAAAAGTAATGTAGGGAACAGTAATATTATCATGAACTCTTGCTATAAGAAGATAAATAACCCTGAAGCAGATGACCCAAATATTGTAAAAGTAGTAACAACAGATAAAAACTTAGCCCTATACTTTTCAAGAGCCAAAATTCCCTATCCACGTGACCACCATTTTGATAGTTATAAAGGA
>CAMZNQ010000351.1 GCA_947313765.1 uncultured Sulfurovum sp. | reverse complement strand
TATCTAACACAAACAGATACAACAGTAGGTTTTGTATCTCAAAATAGTTCAAAGATAGATAGAGCTAAAAAAAGATTACCAAATAAACACTACATAAGAGTTGTAAACTCTTTTGAAACCTTAAAAGAGTTTAGTCGTGTTCCAAATATATATAAAAATCGTCTAAGACGCTCTAATAAAACAACCTTTATCCTCCCTAATGGTCTATCTTTTCGTATTGTAAAAGATACAGAACATAATCTCTTGCTAGATAGAGTGAAATGGATATACTCATCTTCTGCTAATTTAAGTGGGGCTATGTATGATGAACTCTATGCAAAAGATAGAGCAGAGATAATTGTCTCTTTTCCAAATATAAAGAGTGGAAGAGCCTCTGAAATTTATATTTTAGGTCAAAAAAGAGTAAGAAAGGTTCGTTAGTGAAAGCTGTAGTAAATGGTAAGATAGTTACAGATAGAGAGATTTTAATAGGATACAACTTACTATTTAGAGATAGTAAAATTGTTGGGATTAGTGAAGATTTACCTCTTGGAGTAGAGACTATTGATGTAGATGGTCTCTATATATCGGCAGGTTTCATAGATATTCATATTCATGGTTCAAATGGATTTGATGTAATGGATGCTACACCTAAGGCATTAGATGAAATATCTAAATCCATTTTAAAGACAGGAACTACTTCTTTTTTAGCAACTACTATGACTATGTCAAAAGGGGAGATAGATAAAGCACTAAGTAATATTCAGAACTATAAGGAGAAAAAAGGAGCAAGAGTTCTTGGAGTACACCTAGAGGGTCCTTTTATTAATCCAATAAAAAAGGGGGCTCAAAATGAGAAATATATTCAAGAACCAAACTTTAATCTCATAGAACCCTACATGGATATTGTAAAGATGGTAACAGTAGCTCCAGAGGTTAAAGGTGCTAAAGAGTTTATTGGGTATCTTCAAAAATATTATCCAAAAGTTCTACTTAGCATAGGACACTCAAATGCCACATATAATCAGACAAAAGAGAGCTTTAGATGGGGTCTCTCTCACGCTACACATCTATTTAATGCTATGAATCCACTACACCATAGAGAGACAGGAGTTGTTGGTGCAGTTCTTGAAAATGATAATCTATCTTGTGATATTATTGCTGATTTAATCCATATCCACCCATCTCTATTTAAAATATTAGATAGATTAAAAAGAGATAATCTTCTACTAATAACAGATGCCATGAGGGCAGGTTGCCTATCTAATGGAACATCTGAAATTGGTGGTCAAAAGGTCATTGTAAAAGATGGAGAGGCACGTCTTGAAGATGGAACATTAGCAGGTAGTGTTTTGAAAATGAATGAGGCTTTGAAAAATTTTCATAAATATACAAATATACCACTCCCAAAATTGATTGCTATGGTTACCTCTATTCCTGCTAAAAAGCTTGGGTTGGAGATAGGGGAACTAAAAGAGGGGTATCCTGCCGATTTTGTTATTTTCAATATAGATTTCGAGATAGATAGAGTCTACATAGCTGGAGACTCTTTTGCATTAAATTTATAATTTTGATATGATGCTATATTTTTAAATATTAAAGGTTAGATATATGAATATACCTCATATCCCCGTTCTATTATCAGAGGTTTTAAATAGCTTTTCCCAACTAAAAGATGGATATTTTGTCGATTGTACATTGGGTTATGCTGGTCACTCTGAAGCAATATTGAACTCTTTTAAAGAGATTAAACATATAGGTATTGATAGAGATGATGAAGCATTAAAGTTTTCAAAAGAGAGATTGACACCTTTTAATGAGAGAGTAAGACTCTATAAAGGTACATTTGCTACAATCCTACCTACTCTAAAAGAGAGACCTATTGTAGGAGTGTTGGCAGATTTTGGTGTCTCCTCTTTGCAACTAGATAAGATGGATAGAGGATTCTCTTTTGAGAGTGAAACTTTAGATATGAGAATGGATACTCAAGCAGAGCTATCGGCTTATGAAGTTGTAAATAAATATAGCCAAGAGAGATTGGAGTATATCTTAAATCATTATGGAGAGGTACGCTCATATCGCAAGGTTGCTTCTGCTATTGTTCAAGCACGTTCAAAGAAGCCCATTGAGAGTGGAAAAGAGTTGGCAGATATAATCTCAACTCTTATTCCAAATAGAGGTAAGATTCACCCTGCAACACTCTCTTTTCAAGGGATTCGTATTGAAGTAAATAATGAATTGGGCGAGATAGAGGGGCTTTTAGATGTCTTAGAAGATAAGTTTATGGCAGGAGAGTTAAAGGGTACAGTTGTTTCACTAATCACTTTTCACTCATTAGAAGATAGACTAGTTAAAAATAGATATAAAAAGTGGGCAACCTCTTATATCTGTGACGCACAAGCTATGAGGTGAAAAAGAAATAAAAATCATCAACTTGGAAAGATGTTGGTGCGTAAACCGATTACAGCAACAAAAGAGGAGCTAAAGATTAATGCTCGTTCACGTTCAGCAAAGCTTAGAACATTTATTTTTAGGGGGGTAAATAATAGTGAAAAATATTAAAAAAGAGGAGAATGGAATTACAGGAAGTACTCTTTTGATTACTATCTTCTCCATAGCCTTAGCACTGCTTTTGACAATTCCAAACATCTATTTGGATAATCACATCTACTATCTTAGTAGAGATATATCACACCTTCAATCATTGAAAATCACATTTCAAGAGGAGCAGGTGTTAATAAAAAATCGTTTAGAGAAGATATATTCAGATGAAAATCTGATTACACAAGATGTTAAGTAAACTATGATTAGAAGATTTCTTCAATTTGCCATAGATAGACCTGTATTGAACCATCTTGTTATGGTTTTAATGATTATTATGTCTATCTTTGCCTATAGAGCTATTCCTAAAGAGATTTTTCCTCCATCTCAACTTGACCAAGTAGCTATTGCAGGAGTATATGCTGGTGCAAGTGGTGATGTTCTCGATAAGATGGTTGTTAAGTCTATTGAGGATGAGTTAAAAGGTTTAGCCTCAATAGATACAGTCTATAGCACCATTCAAAATGGTATATTCTCAATTCGTGCAGATATTGTTTCAGGGAATGATAATCAGATGGTTCTTGGAGATGTAAAAGATATTATCTCTAAATTGAAACGAGATTTACCCTCAGATATGGATGAACCTGTAGCTAAGATAAAAGTTCACGATTTTCCACTTATCTTAGTTGCCATTGCAGGAGATGGTTCAATGAAAGAGTTAGTAGATGCAGGAGAGGATTTAAAAGATAAGATAACACTCATTCCAAACTTAAGTGATGTATTGATACGTGGAGAGTCTGATGAGGAGATTTTGATTCTATTAAATCAAGAGAAGATTGATGCTTATGGACTCTCTAAATCCTCCATCTACTCTGCTATCTCCTCTCTCTCCTCCATCTTTCCCATAGGAACAGTTAAAGAGCAGGGTAATCATATATATATCTCAACTATTAATGGAGAAAAGAGTAAAAAAGCACTTGAGGGGAGTATGTTATCTGTTAATGGTAAAAGGTTCTATCTTAAAGATATTGCTACTGTTAAGTTAGGTTTAGCAGAGCCTACACAGCTCTCTCACTTCAATGGAGTTCCAAATATCTCTTTAGACATAAAAAAGACAAAAAATGGTAACGCTATTGCGTTGACTAAAGAGATTAGAGAGGTTTTAAAGGAGCATAATGAGAAGTATAAAGGTAAGGTAACATTCAAAGCCTATACAGATACATCTATTTGGATTAAAAATCGTCTAAATTTAGTCTCTTCAAATATTATATTTGGTCTTATAATGGTTATTTTAGCTCTCTTTTTAACACTAAATATTCGTATTGCAATGGTGGTTGGTATTGGTATTCCTGCTTCATTTATGATAACTCTAATCTACTCTGAAATGATGGGATATAGTCTAAATATGTTGAGCTTAATGGGTGCATTGATAGCGTTAGGAATGTTAGTTGATGAGGCTATTGTTGTTGCTGAAAATATATATAGACACCTAGAGATGGGAAAGAGTCCACGACAAGCCTCTATTGATGGTGCAAGTGAGATGTTTCCTGCCATTTTAACTGCAACCATGACTACAATTTTTGCTTTTTTACCACTACTTATTATGACAGGTCAAATGGGAGTTTTTATGAAGATTCTTCCCATTATGATTTCAATACTACTTCTCTCTTCACTCTTTGAGGCTTTCTACTTCTTACCTCTACACGCTAAAGAGTTCTTCTCTATTGGAAAAATAGAACATAAGGAGCATAGAGAGAGTGGACTTTGGAGAGGTTTAAAGACTCTATATAGAGCTATTTTAAAATTTCTGTTACGCTTTAAACATTTGTCACTTTTTATCTTGGTTGTCTCTATCCTTTTAGGAACAGTAGGGATGATAAAGATTAGTAAAATCCAATTTATGCCAGAGTTTGATGTTCAGCAGATTCAGTTAAATGGGGTTGTAAATATCAATAATAGTTTAAGAGATACAGAGAAGTATGTTACTATGATTGAGAAGAGATTAATAGATTATCTCGATAAGAATGGTGTAGATTCAGTCACATCATCAATAGGCTTTAAGATGAATGCGAACCAGAGTTTTGAGTTAGGAGATAATCTTTTTCATATTTTCATTAATCTACATGAGAAAGCTCCTGAAAATATCTTTGACAGATACATAAATCCAATCTTCTCTTTAGAGTATGATGATTCAGATATGGTACGAATAAAAAAATCTCAACAGATAGCAAAAGAGATTAAAGATGGTATCTTAGAAGATATGAGAGATATGAAGATTGATGGAAAGAAGATTTTTGAAGAGTTCAATATCTATGTTAGGCAGACAGGAATGGTTGGTAATGATATAGAGATAGGATTCTCTAGCTCAAGCCATGCAAAAGTGGAAGAGGCTCTACATCTAGTCGAAGATAAGCTTCATAAGATAAAGGGGATATCTGATATTGGAGATAATGCCAAAGAGGGAGAGAGAGAGTTAAAGTTAAGAGTCAATGAGTATGGACAATCATTAGGATTAAGTGAGGGTTATATTACATCTGCTCTTCGTGGTTCATTTTTTAAGGGAGAATATGGAAAGATATTTAATGATAAGGGTCTTGTTCGTATTAAGATAGAGGATAAGTTTAAAGACTCTTCAGAGAAAATTAAAGGTTTTAAAATAGATACTCCAGATGGTCTAGTCGTATCACTTAATCAAGTGTGTGACTTTTACTATAAAAAATCATTTGTTCGTATTTTTAAAGAGGATGGAGTGAAAGTAAACTCTCTATATGCAAGTGTTGATAAAAAGGTAATAGTCCCCTCTGAAGTGATGAAACGTTTAAAACCACTCTTGAAGAAGATAGAGAGGAGTGGAGTTAAAGTTATTGTCAAGGGTGAAGAGAAGGCAAATAGTAAGATTATGAAAGAGATGTTACAAGCTATGGTTATTGCAATGTTTCTAATATTCATAACTTTGGTTTGGATGTTTAACTCTTTTTGGCAACCTATGATTATTATATCCATAATCCCACTCTCCATCTTTGGTGTTTTAGTAGGTACAAAAGTGATGGGGTTAAATCTAACCATGACAGGAGCAATGGGAATGGTTGGTTTGGCAGGAGTTGTTGTTAATGATGGGTTGATTATGCTTGAGTTTGTACGAAGAGCTAAAAACCACAAAGAGATACTAGATTTTGCAGGAGATAGATTAAGACCAATAATCTTGACTTCAATAACAACAGTATTGGGTCTATCAACACTTATCTTTTTCGCATCAGGACAGGCACTAATTTTACAACCAATGGCAATTAGTCTTGGATTTGGTGTAGCTTGGGCTACTGTGTTAAATCTATACTTTGTTCCACTTATGTACGCCGTAATTTACAGAATTAAAAAGGAAGTTTAAAATTGAAAAGAGCATTAATACTACTCAATATGGGTGGTGCAAGTAGCATAGATGAGGTTGAGATGTTTTTGAGGAATATGTTTTCAGATAAAAATATTTTGACTATGGATAGATATACAAGAGCATTAGTTAGAGAGATTATCATTTTTAATCGCATTGATGAAGTTAAAGATAACTTTTCTAAAAATTTAGGTGGTAAATCTCCTCTACTTGAGTTGACAAATAGACTTATTGAAAAACTAAAAAGAGAACTAGAGATACCCATTGCTCCAATCATGCGTTATGTGCCACCATTTGCTACACCAACCCTTGAAAAGTTTAAAAAAGATGGTATCGAGGAGTTGATTCTATTTCCTATGTATCCTCAATACTCAACAACAACTACACTCTCTTCCGTTGAAGATATAGAGGAGTGTTGTAAAGTTTTGAACTATGAGCCTAAGATAAGAGTAATAGAGCCATATTATGACAATTATGATTATATTAAACTTTCTGTAGATAAGATTATGGAGGCATTAGGAGATAGAGATAGTAGAGAGTATGATTTACTTCTATCTGCACACGGTCTACCAATGAGCATTATCAAAGCAGGAGACCCATACCAAAACCAAGTAGAGGCAAACGTATCGGCAATTAAGATTTATCTACATGAGAGAGGGATAGAGTTTCATAATATCAAGTTAGTATATCAATCAAAAGTTGGAAGTTCTGCATGGTTAGAGCCAAATTTAGTAGATGTATTGCGTAATCCATATCATAGAAAAGTATTAATATATCCATTGGCATTTACCATTGATAACTCTGAAACTATTTATGAATTAGATATTGAACATCGTGAAATAGCAGAGAAGATAAAGTATGATGACTATCTAGTAGCAAAATGTTTTAATGATGATGATGAGTTTGTAGATTTAGTGGTTAAGTTAGTTGAGGCTAGATGATGTTTATGAAAAAAATATTAATAGTTTCTCTTTTAACTAATATTCTTCAAGCAGAATTACCCAAGGGTTTTTGTTATGTTAAAGATAAGATACCAACCATAGAGCTTGAGCTAAGATACTACTCCAACAATAATTTTATAGGTTCTAAAATAGATGGCTATTTTGCCCCTAAAGCCATATTAACAGTTAAAGCTACTAATGCTCTCTTATCTATTCAAAAAGAGCTTAAAAAGTTTGGTTTAGGGTTGAAAATATTTGATGCCTATCGACCTCAAAAAGCTGTTGACCATTTTGTACGCTGGGGTCATGATTTATCGGATGTTAAGATGAAAGCGATATATTATCCTAATGTTAAAAAAAGAAATCTATTTAGAGATGGATATATTGCAAAAAAATCTAGTCACAGTAGAGGAAGTACAGTCGATTTAACCTTAATTGATTTAGAGAGTAAAGAGGAGCTAGATATGGGGTCACCTTTTGATTTCTTTGGTAAACAATCTTGGGTTTACTACGGTAAAATATCTGCACAAGCTCATGCAAATAGAATGCTACTTCACAACATAATGTTGAAACATAGCTTCAAGTCATATCTACAAGAGTGGTGGCATTTTACATTGAACGATGAACCATATCCAAAAAAGTATTTCTCTTTTTTAATTAATTAAAGTTTTTAAAAGGGTAAAAATAGATGAAGACAGTATTAGAAGAGACGACAATAACATACGAAATTAAAAAATCAAAATTCATAGCATATTTAATTCCTATTTCTCAATTTAAAGGTTTTCAAGATAAGTTACGAGAGGAGCATCCAAAATCACGTCATGTTGTCTATGCTTTACGTTATCTCAATGAGTTTGAGCAGATAGTAGAGAACTCATCTGACGATGGAGAGCCAAAAGGTTCATCTGCCCCACCTGCTTTAAATGTTTTGCGTGGGGAGGATATGATAAACGTAGCTGTTCTTATTGTTCGTTATTTTGGAGGAGTTAAATTAGGTATTGGTGGGCTTGTTAGGGCTTATGGAACTTCTGTTAAAGAGGTTATTGCTAAATCTAATATTGTTCTATATGAAAAAATGTTAAAATACTCCTTTTCCACCACATATAGCCAAGTTCAAAGGACAGAGTATCTTCTTAAAAAGTTTGATATTTTGCAAATTGAGCGTGAATTTTTAGGCGATGGTGTAGCGTGGAAAATAGAATCAACAGAAGAGAAATTAGAGAGATTTAAAGGAGATATGTAGTGCATGAGATAATAGATGCAATAGTAGAGGTTGTTAGTCAATTTGGATATTTAGGTATCTTTATTATGATGTTTGTAGAGAGTACATTTTTTCCCTTTCCTAGTGAGGTGGCAATGATACCAGCAGGATATTTGGCTTCACAAGGGGAGATGAGTCTGATTTTAGCCATTGCCATTGGAACTCTTGGCTCTTTAGGTGGTGCATTATTCAACTACTACTTAGCTAAAAAATATGGTAGAGTAGGGGTCTTGAAGTTTGGAAAATATTTTCTTTTTAATGAAGAGAAACTTCTAAAGATGGAGGCTTTCTTCCTTAAGCATGGCTCTTTTTCCACTTTTGTAAGTCGTCTAATTCCAGGGGTTAGACAATTCATCTCTCTTCCTGCTGGACTTGCAAATATGCCTTTAAGAAAATTTTCACTCTATACCACGCTAGGTGCAGGAATTTGGGTAGTTGTTTTAACTCTTTTAGGCTATTTTATTGGTTCAAATCAAGATTTAATCAATCAATATTTGCATCAAATTGTAATTGTAACTCTATTGTTAATTTTTATTTTATCTATGGGATATTTTTTTATAAATAAAAGAGTTAAATAGGATATACTTTTAACTATAAAAATAAAAAGGAATAAGATGCAAGAGTTTTTAGCAAAAGCAAAATCATGCACACAACAGTTAGCCACATTAGATGGAAAAACTAAAAATAGAATATTAAATAAAATGGCTGATGCATTAGAGGATAATGCAAATATAATTATATCGGAAAATGCCAAAGATATGAAGGCAGGGAAAGAGGAGAATTTAGATACAGCACTACTCGATAGACTATATTTAGATGAGAGTAGGGTTGCTGATATTGCACAATCATTAAGAGACATTGCCTCTCTAAAAGAGCCTGTTGGGCGTGTACTAGATGGTTGGGTTACAGAGGATAATCTTCGCATTGAGAAGGTATCTGTTCCAATTGGTGTTGTTGGTGTCATCTATGAATCTCGTCCAAATGTAACCTCTGATGTGGCAGGATTGTGTTTTAAAAGTGGAAATGTTGCCATCTTAAAAGGGGGTAAAGAGGCAGAACACTCCAATGCTATTATTGCAAAGATACTTCAAAGAGTATTGGAGATATATAAGCTACCAAAAGAGATGATTTCTCTACTTCCAGATAGCACTAGAGAGGGTGTAGCAGAGTTGATTAGACAAGATAAGTATGTTGATTTAATTGTTCCTCGTGGTGGAGAGGGGTTAATTAGCTATATATCTCAAAACTCTTCTGTACCTGTTGTTAAGCATGATAAAGGGCTTTGTCACACCTATATTCATCGTGATGCTAGTCATGAAAAGGCAATAAGAATTGCTGTTAATGCAAAGTGTCAACGACCAGGAGTATGTAATGCAATGGAGACATTAATTGTAGATTTTGCAATAGCAAAAGATATTCTTCCTAAACTATATAAATACTTCATAGATGCAGGAACAAAGTTAAAAGGTTGTGCAAAAACAAAGCAGTTTATATATATTGATAGTGCTACAGATAAAGACTTTAACACAGAGCATCTCTCAAACCAGTTAAATATTAAAGTTGTAGAGAATTTAGGTGAAGCACTAGAACATATTGCCAAATATGGTTCAGGTCATTCAGAAGCTATTATTACAGAGAACTATTCAGCTACAGAGAAGTTTTTAGATGCTGTTGATGCCTCTTGTGTATATGTTAATGCTAGTACAAGATTTACAGATGGTGGAGCTTTTGGATTTGGTGCAGAGGTTGGAATTAGTACAAATAAACTACATGCTAGAGGTCCAATGGGGATAAATGAGCTAACAACCTATAAATTTAAGATTTATGGTAATGGGCAAGTGCGTTAATCATTAAAGTCCATAGGTAAGCCATGAAGAGGATTTATATCTTTTATATATTTTTTATCTTCTCTATGGTTTTAAAAGCCAAAAGTTTAAATAGTCTATATATCCCTATAAAATTTGAGGGAAATAGATATATCTCCACAGCAGAGTTAGAGGATTTAGTAGGAGTTAAGCGACCATCCATTTTAGAAGTATGGGTAGATGAAAAACCTCTTGTAAACAGTATAATCATATCTAAGTT
>CAMZNQ010000350.1 GCA_947313765.1 uncultured Sulfurovum sp. | reverse complement strand
AAAAGAATAGGAACAAATAAAGATAATAAATCAATTAAATTTTTATTTAATTATACAGAATTGAGAAAAAATTATATTAGCCCATTTTTTGAAGATTATTTGAATATTGCTACTTGTTATTACTGTAATATATATTATATTAATAGTTATAATACTGATAAAAAAAAGAAAAACAAGTTTACATTAGACCACTATTATGATAAATCTACTTATCCTTATTTGGCTTTGTCTCTTTATAATTTCGTACCAAGTTGTTATGCTTGTAATTCAAAATTAAAAGGTACGGAAGAATTTTCTAATTTAAGCCCAAGTTCTATCAATTTTGACTTCGACCAAAAAGTAAAATTCAAACTATTTTTACATAAAAACTGTAAAGACCTAAATATCAAATCAAAAGATGATATAGATATACCTCTAAAAGAGCGATACTCAAATGAATATGATAAATATATAGAGGTCTTTAAACTAAATGAACGCTATCAAGCTCACAAAGATATAGTATTTGAGATGATAAAAAATGCAGAGCTTTACCCTGAAAGTAGACTAAAAGAGTTGCAAGATTTAACAGGTATCCCTTATCAGCAAATAAAGCAAGATATTTTTAATTTGATAGATGATGAGGTGGATTTGTCTAAACAACCATTTTCTAAATTGATTAGGGATATGTCTGATGAATTGGGGATAATCTAATGAACCTATATAAACATCAATAGCTAAAATTACATCGGTTTATGATAAAATTCAACAAATTAACTTAAGGGAAAAATATGTTTACTAGATTTAGACGAAAAAGAATCAATCCAATCTTACGAGATTTACTACAAGAGACACATTTGAGTGTTAATGATTTTATCTATCCTCTATTTATTAAGAGTGGAGAGGGGATAAAAAAAGAGGTAGAGTCTATGCCAAATGTATTTCAAATGAGTATAGATGAAATCTTAAAAGAGTGTGAAGTTTTAAAAAATCTTGGAATATACTCCATTATACTATTTGGAATTCCTGAAGTTAAAGACTCTGTTGGAAGTGATGCAATGTGTGAACATGGGATTATTGCTTCATCTATTAGAGCCATTAAAGAGGCTCACCCAGATATGTTTGTAGTTACAGATTTATGTTTTTGTGAATATACAGACCATGGTCACTGTGGTGTTCTTGACCCAATTTTAGAGACTGTTGATAATGATATAACTCTAACCAACTTAGGTAAACAGGCAATAACTCATGCTAAAGCAGGGGCAGATATGATAGCACCTAGTGGAATGATGGATGGAATGATTACTACAATCAGAGAAGCTCTTGATAGTAATGGCTTTTCTCATATACCTATTATGTCTTACTCAACTAAATTTTCATCTGCATACTATGGACCTTTTAGAGATGTGGCAGAGAGTAGTCCAAGTTTTGGAGATAGACGAAGCTACCAAATGAATCCTGCAAATCGAAAAGAGGCTATTTTAGAGAGTCTTGCAGATGAAAAGGAGGGAGCAGATATTTTAATGGTTAAACCTGCCCTTGCATACCTTGATATTGTTAGAGATATTAAAGAGAATTCATCTCTACCTTTAGCTGTATATAATGTCAGTGGAGAGTACTCCATGCTAAAAATGGCAGGAAAGGCAGGTATTATAGATTATGAAAAAGTGATGATGGAGACAATGATTGGATTTAAAAGAGCAGGTGCAGATATAATTATAAGCTACCATGCAAAAGAGGTAGCCCAATTACTAAAGAGTTGATACTATTTCAGCTCTTTATCTATCTCCTTAGATAGTTTCTCTAAGTCATTGTATTCAGATTGAATAGAAGTTGGTACTTCTAAAGGAATCTCTAATACTTTATTATTAATTGCTATTTTATTATCAGTTTTTGAGATAAGAAGTTGAGCCTCTTTTGTAGTTTTATCATTTTTATCTAAATTATTACTTTGAGGAGGCATAGGTTCAACAGGTGGCTCTTCATCTTCAGGAGCAACAACAAGTTCATCATCATCAATCATCTGTATAGATGATGGAGGGATAGGAATAGAGATTGAATTATCTTTTGTAATATAAGTATAGCTATAAATTGATAGAGCTATAATAACTATAAGTAACAATAAAATAGTTAAAACTTTTAAAAGCATATTTGAAGGTTTCTCTTGAACTGTAGAGTTTCCTAATATTTCAGACTTATAAGCTTCACAAAAATCTGTTCCATCATCTACTTGATTATTAAACAAAGTAATCCTTTTATATATAAAAAATTTAAGTTTTATAATCCTATTCTAACATAAAATTCAAAAAATTATCTTTTAAATACTATTTTTTCAATTTTTACTACCAAATAACACTATTTATTTGATATAATGTCTAACAACATAATTAAACTTAAATACTATTTCATACTATTATTTGGGTTTAATTAATAAAAAAAGAGAGGGAACTGTTATGGAATTTTGGATGATAATAATCTTCATACTCATATCCATTGGTGTAGTTATACACTATACTATCGGATTTCAAGGTTTTTTACCAATCATAATCGTAGATGCTCAAAAAGCATTGGTTTTAGATAACCGATTAGGTAAAGATAGAGTTATTACAGAGGGTATTAATCGATATATACCAGGTGTAGAGGTAGTAGTTGGAGAGGTTAGTTTAAAAGAGCAACCTATTGACCCACCAAATCAAACTATTGTAACAAAAGATAATATTGAATTAGATGTTGACATGATTGCAACCATCAAAATAGTTGAACCAACTAAAGCTGTCATGGATGTTGAAGATTATGAAAAATCTGTAACAAGTCTGGTTATGAGTAGTACTCTAAATCAATTGGGACAGATGAATCTTGCAGATATTCAAAAACAACAGGATGCACTCTCTAAAAAGATTCGTGACCACATGAAAGAGGATTGTAAACGTTGGGGTATTGATGTTATTTTGGTTAAATTTGAGAGTATCACTCCACCTCCATCAATTAGAGAGGCAATGCAAAAAGAGATTGTTGCTGAAAAAGAGAGTAGAGCTTCTATTCTTAAAGCTGAATCTGACCATAAAGTACATGAACTTCATGCAGACAGTGAAAAAGTACTTATTGAAAAACGAGCAGAAGCAACTCATAAAGTTATTAAAGATTTAAAAGAGTTAATGCCTACTCTTTCAGATGAAAAAATTATGCAATTTTTAACAAAAACAGCATATATAGACTCCATGAAAGAGCTATCATCATCATCAAACTCTAAATTTGTACTCTATCCAACAGAGACAGACCAACCAATGAGTAAAATTATGAACGCAGAATATATAAGTCGTTCAGTAGATAATTAGAAAAAAGAAAAAAGGATAAAGATTGTTTTTAATTACAAAAATGTCAGTGTTTACATGGATTTTAGTTGCATATATAGGAATGCACTTAGGTTATGAGTATGTTGATTACCTTAAAGATTTAAATTTAAATTCGGTAGTTTTAATACATCATATTAGTCCAGAGAGAGACTTTATTATAAGAGTTAGAGAGCTTTTTTTAATTGCAGGTTCTCTTGCTCTTTTCTTTGAGATTTCAAAAGCAGCAACAGCAAAGGGATTTGGTGCAGGAGAGACTCTTCAAAGTTTCCTTATTGCCATAATTTTTGTAGTAATGTTCTTCATGGTTCCTTGGGCTCAAAACTCAACATTCTTAATTTTAGGAATGATGTCTCTTATTGATGCTACTGGTGGATTTATTATTGAATTGAATGCAGCAAGAAGAGATATTAATATCTCTTAATGATATTACCTATAAATATGGAGTACATCGTCATTGGCGATGTACATGGATGTATAGATGAGCTAAAAACCCTTTTAGCAAAACAAGATTTTCACTGCGACAAAACAGGTCTTATTAAACTCACTAACCAAAATCAAAATAGAGCTATTGTTTTACTTGGAGATTTTATTGATAAATCTAATGATAATAAATTGAAAGAGACAATTGAATTTATCTATAAAAATTACATTCACTTAAATAGAAAAGAGAAGAGATTCTATTTAATTGTAGGTAATCATGAAGATATGGTATATAGATATATAACTAAAAGAATTCAAAATATAGAAAAATATTATAATACAGCATCTCTTTTAGAGAGAGAGAATTATCTAAAAGATATTTTCATTAAACTCTACAACTTCTCTAAAACTTGGTTATATTACAAGTATGATGATAACTTTTCAGTAACATTAACACACTCGCCTTGTAGTGAAAAATATTTAAGAGAAGATGATAAGATATCTAAATCTAAAATGATAAAATGTGTATCTCGTAGTAAGAATCCTAATATATCACTAGATGAGCTAATACCATTTACCCACACAGAAGCTAAAGATAACCAACACTACCATATATTTGGTCATCTATCACAAAAAGATATTCGTAAATATAAAAATAAAATCTGCATAGATACATCAGCCATATATGGAGGCTCTCTTAGTTGTGCGATTATAAAATCAGATAAACTCTCATTTGACTCAGTACCTTTTGAGAATAGACAAGAATCATATAGACAGAATAGTTCTAAACTATTTAATTTTTAAAAGGTAAAAAATGGCAGAAAAATTTAAAGTAGAACAAGAGGGAACTCTTTTAATATTTCTTTTTGATAGACTAAAAGGTTGGTCAAAAAAGAAGATTAAAGAGCGTCTAAAAATGGCTTCTGTAGCTGTTAATGGAGAAGTTACAACAAAGCATGATTTTCCCCTAAGTGAAGATGACATTGTTGAAGTTGGAGTTATTCAAAAAAGAGCTTCATCTAAAACTATAAAAAGCCTAGAAATACTCTACCAAGACAATGATTTAATTGCAATCAATAAACCAGCAGGGTTACTCTCTGTAGGAACAACCCAAGAAAATAGAGAACACGCCCTTGCAATTCTTAGAAATCAAGTGTCAAATCGAAAAAAAAGAGTAACTATTTTCCCTGTACATAGGCTTGACCGAGAAACTTCAGGTGTTCTACTTTTTGCAACATCTAAAGAGACAAGAGAGTTGGTTATGAAAAATTGGCATAATTCCCAAAAGTGCTATTTAGCTATTGTAAATGGAGAGTTAAAAGAGAAAAAAGGGACAATAAACCAACCATTACGCTTAGAAGAAAAAATATATAAAATGCATGTAGGAGAAGACCCAAGGGCTAAAAAAGCAATTACACACTATGAAGTTAAAGAGTCAACTCCAACACGTTCACTTTTAGAGGTAAAACTAGAAACAGGAAGACAACATCAAATTAGAGTCCATCTAGCATGGCTAGGACACTCCATAATTGGTGATGAACGTTATGGAGTAAAAGGAGATAAAATGGGTTTACACTCAAAAAAGCTTACAATTATTCATCCTAAAACAAAAAAATCTATTAGCTTCACTATAGATGCACCTAAAGAGTTTTATGCTCTTTTAAAGTAATTTGCTATAATGGCACTATTACTTTAATATCTTCTATCACTAAGGAAACACCATCAAAGCATTTGAAAAATTAAACATACATCCATCAATCATAAAAGCTATCGCCATTGAGAACTACACTAACACAACATCTATTCAGAAGAGAGTAATACCATTAGCAATGAAAAATCTGGATATTCTTGGGGCATCTAAGTCAGGAACAGGAAAAACAGCCTCTTATGTCATACCACTGCTCCATAAACTCCAAAAGATAGTTAAACCAGAAAATAAAGTAATTCGTGCCTTAATTATTGTTCCAACCATTGAATTAGTTGACCAAGTAACACGAACAATTACATCTTTAGGAAAAAATCTTGAGATAGAGTGTGTAAAAGTTAAAGGTGGAACACCAAAGTCTATACAGTTAGCAAAACTAAAAAAAGGTACAGATATTATTGTGGCAACCCCTGGACGATTACAAGATTTTTTAGCAGATAAAAAGATTAATTTAGAACATATAAATACAGTTGTTTTAGATGAAGCCGATACTATGCTAGAACTTGGATTTCTAAATGAGATAAAAAGCATACTAAAAGAGTGTAAATCTCCAAAACAGACTCTAATGTTTTCTGCTACTATTTCTCAAAACATTAAACGATTAGCTAAAGAGTTTTTAAAAAAACCAGCCATTGTAGAGGTAAGTGATAGAAGAGATACAGTAGATAAAATTTCTCATCGTGCATATAAAGTAGATAGAAAAAGAAAAGATGAACTAATCGTTAAACTTATTGAAGATAAAAAACTACAACAAGTTCTTCTCTTTAAAACTACAAAAGTTTCTGCAAATAAAGTTTATGAATTTTTAAAATCAAAAAACATTAGAGTATCCATTATTCATGGAGACATTAAAAGAAGTACCCGTTCTAAATCATTAGCTCTTTTAAAGTCTGGGAAAACTCAAATTTTAGTAGCTACAGATATTGCAAGTAGAGGAATTGATATACCTCAACTTGAGATGGTCATAAACTATGAACTTCCAAATAGTACAGATGATTTTACCCATAGAGTGGGAAGAACAGGACGGGCAAATCAAAAAGGCTCTGTTATTACTATCTTAACCATAGATGATTATAATGCTTTTTCAAAAATAGAGAAAAATTTAAAGTTAAATATCAAAAGAGAGGTTTATGAGGGGTTTGAATTGACAGACAAACAACCTAGACAAAAACGACCTGTAAAAAAAACTCTAAGAGAAAAAAAGGGATATATAGATTATGACAAGATAAGAAAATATACTTATGCCTCTAAAAAAAAAGATAAAGATAAAAAGAGAAAATAAGAGTTAAGTAGTTATTATATTAATTTCTTTATAAAAATTTCATGGTAAAATGTTTCTCTTATTTTACTATCTATTTCAATAAATTAGGAACTTCCCATGAGACATTTTTTAAGTCTAAAAGATTTTACAAAAACTGAACTTTTAGAGATGATTACTCTAGCTCAAAAAATAAAAAAAGAGACAAAAGCAAAAGAGTTTGTACCGTACATGGAGAAACAGACACTTGGAATGATTTTTGAAAAGAGTTCGACAAGAACAAGGGTAAGTTTTGAAGTAGGAATATACCAACTTGGTGGAGTTGGACTCTTTTTATCCTCTAATGATATACAACTTGGACGTGGAGAGCCAATGAAAGATACAGCTAGAGTTATTAGCCGTATGGTAGATATGGTTATGATACGAACCTTTGAACATACTAAAATAGAAGAGTTTGCAGAGTACTCTAAAGTACCTGTCATAAATGGATTAACCGACTCCTACCATCCTGTTCAACTTATGACTGACTATCTAACAATGTTAGAATCTGGCATAGAAAATCCAATTGTAGCTTATGTTGGAGATGGAAAAAACAATATGACCCACTCATGGTTACTATTAGCTTCAAAAATGGGATTTGAACTTAGAGTATCAACCCCAAAAGGGTATGAGTGTGACCCAAAAGTTGTAGAGATAGCACTAGAGTTAGCAAAAGAGAGTGGTGCAATCTTAACATTTAGCCATGACCCCAAAGAGGTCGTAGAGGGTGCAAATGTAGTCACAACAGATACATGGGTGTCAATGGGGCAAGAGGATGAAAAAGAGGAGAGAATAGAGGCTTTTAATGGCTATATTGTTGATGAGAAACTTATGAACTTAGCCCAAAAAGATGCTATCTTCCTACACTGTCTCCCTGCCTATCGTGGTCTTGAAGTTAGTGAAGAGATATTTGAAAAACATTCAGAAAGCATATTTTTAGAGGCAGAAAATAGACTACATGCACAAAAAGGAATTATGGTTTGGTTAAATCAACATAAAAATAAATAATATTATGCTATATTGAAAAAAAAGGAAATATACTAAATGAGCAATATAGACTTTGAGAAGTTCTCAAAATACTCTAAACCCGGCCCAAGATACACCTCCTACCCAACAGCATTGGAGTTTAACAGTGATTTTAAATATGAGAGATATCTTAATTTTTTAGATAACTCTAAAGATAAAATCTCTCTATATATTCACCTACCATTTTGTAGAAGTGCATGTTATTTTTGTGGTTGTAATGTTGTCTTTACATCAAAAGAGAATAAATTAAGCCGTTACATTGAGTAGCTAAAAAAAGAGATAGATATTCTAGCTCAACATATTGATACATCAAGAGAGGTAATTCAATTTCACTTTGGTGGGGGAACACCAACGTACTATAAGGCATTTGAACTTGATGAGATTGTATCTTATGTAAAGTCAAAATTTAAAAACTGGAGTAAAGAGGCAGAGATATCTTGTGAGATAGACCCAAGATATTTTAATGAAGAGCAGATGAAAGTCTTTAAAAAACATGGATTTAATCGTATCTCATTTGGAGTACAAGACCTAAATGAAAAGGTTCAAAAAGAGATACACCGAATTCAACCACTTCAACTAACAAAAAATGCTGTTGAGTTGGCAAGAAAATATGGAATCAACTCCATCAATACTGATTTTATATATGGACTACCATATCAAACACTAAATACATTTAAAGAGACACTAGAGCTATCAACTCAACTAAACCCAGACCGTGTAGCTATCTTTAACTATGCCCATGTGCCTTGGCTTATGAAGACTATGCGTAAATTTGATGAGACCACCCTACCCTCTCCTGAAGTTAAACTTCAAATATTTAAATATACAATTGACTTTTTTGAAAAGCATGGATACAAAATGGTAGGTATGGATCACTTTGCAAAACCAGAAGATGAACTTTTTGGAGCAATAGATAAAGGAGAGCTACATAGAAACTTCCAAGGCTATACAACAAAAGGTGGTGCAAACCTCGTTGGTATTGGGCTAACAAGCATTGGAGAAGGTGGTAGATATTACGCTCAAAATACAAAAGATATGAAAAAGTACGAAGAGGCTCTTGATGCAGGAAGATTACCTTTTGAGAGAGGTGTAGAGCTAAATGATGATGATTTTTTAAGAAAAGCTGTCATTATGGAACTTATGGCAAACTTTTCTATAGATATGAAACGTGTAGAAGTTGAGCATAACATTAAATTTGATGAATATTTTGCTGATGCACTTGAATCACTAAAAGAGTTTGAAGAGGCAGATTTACTAAAAGTAGATAATGGTAAAATATCTGTAAGTACAACAGGAACACTACTCATAAGAAATATTGCCATGCCATTTGATGCCTATATGAAAAAGTATGCTAAGAGTAAAAAAACTTTCTCTAAGACTGTTTAGATATATTCAAAAAAAATTAATAGTGTAGCCAATAGCTACACTACACGAGAAGCAATATGAAAAAAATAGAAGATATATTTAATTTCCAAGAGACATCTGACGATTGTGTTAAGTGTGGAAAATGTATTCCCGTATGTACCATTCATCAAGTAAATTCAGATGAAGTGACATCTCCAAGAGGTTTTATTGAACTACTTGGTCAATATCAACAAGGTAATTTAGAATTAGATAAAAATGCCAAAGATATTTTTGAGAGCTGTTTTCTCTGTACAAACTGTGTAGATGTATGTCCAAACTCCCTACCAACCGATATGGTCATTGAGGAGGTTAGAGCAGATATTGCAGATAAATTTGGAATTGCATGGTTTAAAAAAGCTATCTTCTATCTACTAGAACATAGAAAAGTGATGGATATTGTCATGAAATTTGGCTTTATGTTTAAAACATGTGCCTTAGCCGAAGATGATAAAGGTAGAGGTTTAAGAGCTAGATTCTCTTTCCCAATGGTTAAAAAAGGTAGACTACTTCCATCTATCTCAAAAATAAGTTTCCTAAACTCACAACCTGAAGAGATACTAGCACCAAACCAAGATAAAAAAAATATGCGTGTAGCTCTATTTATTGGCTGTCTAGCTAACTATAACTACCTTGGAATTGGAGAGAGTTTAGTAGAAATTTTAAAAGAGCTAAACATAGATATTTTCATTCCAAAAGAGCAACTATGTTGTGGTGCTCCTGCCTACTTTACAGGTGCTATTGACTCTGTTGAGCGTATGACAAAAGCAAATATTGAGTATTTTGAAAGTTTCATGGATAGTTGTGATGCCATGCTAATCCCAGAGGCAACATGCTCTGCAATGGTTAAACATGATTGGCAGGTTTTCTTTAAAAACCACAATATGCCAGAGTGGGAAGAGAGAGCTAAAAAGGTAGCAGAAAAGATTTTTATGGCAACTGAATGGCTAGATAACAATACACC
>CAMZNQ010000349.1 GCA_947313765.1 uncultured Sulfurovum sp. | reverse complement strand
AAAATGGCAAAGAGATAAGTACTCAAAGAGAAGTAGATGAAGAGAAATTAAAACAGAGTATAGGAGATTTATTTGACAAATAATTTCGTAAGTCGGGGCATCCTCACCCCGACAAAAACCAAAACAATTAACAAATCTAACAGTTCAAACAAAAATCAATACGATAATGTTTGTCGGGATAGGGACATCCCGACCTACGGATTTGTTGAAGCCTTTCGGCGAAAGTTTTATTTTATACCAACCCTATTTAACGGTGCGATGGCAATCGCACCTTACGATTTTCTTATAAATCTAAAACATTACAATTTGACGCATTTGCCACTCCACACCATAGAAAATGGCAAAGAGATAAGTACTCAAAGAGAAGTAGATGAAGAGAAATTAAAACAGATTATAGGAGATTTATTTGACAAATAATTTCGTAGGTCGGGGTATCCTCACCCCGACAAAAACCAAAACAACCAATAAATTCAACAGCTCAAACTAAAATCAATACGATAATATTTGTCGGGATAGGGACATCCCGACCTACGGGTATTTTGAAGCCTTTCGGCGAAACTTATATCTCATTCCAAGCAAATTAAACGGTGCAATGGCAATCGCCCCCTACCGTTTTCTTTACAATTTGACATGTTTGTCACAAAACTAAAATAAACAATAAATTTAACAGAGAGAAAAAAATGATACTAAGCATAGAATCAAGCTGTGATGACAGCTCAATAGCAATAACAAAGATAGAGAATAATAAACTAATTTTTCATAAAAAGATAAGTCAAGAGATAGAACACTCCTCTTACGGTGGTGTTGTTCCTGAACTAGCTTCACGTCTTCATGCCATTGATTTACCCAATATTTTAGAGGAGTGTAAACCATATTTTGATGAGTTAAAAGCTGTAGCTGTTACTAACCAACCAGGGCTTGGAGTGACTCTTTTAGAGGGAATTGCTATGGCAAAAACTATTGCTGTGACACTTAATATTCCACTAATTGAAGTTCATCACCTAAAAGGGCATATCTATTCACTATTTATTGAGAAAGAGGAGATTTTACCCCTTTTGGTCTTGCTTATTTCGGGTGGGCATACACAGATTATTAGGGTGGAGAGTTTTGAGAAGATGACAATTTTAGCTACCTCTATTGATGACTCTGTAGGAGAGAGTTTTGATAAGACAGCTAAGATGATGGGGCTTGGCTACCCTGGAGGGCCTATTATTGAAAAATTGGCTAAAAATGGAGATGAAAATAGATTTGATTTACCTGTACCACTAAGAAACTCTAAACTTATTGCCTTTTCGCTCTCTGGACTTAAAAATGCTGTTCGTTTAACCATAGAGAGTTTAGGAGGAAGTGAAAATATGAGCCAACAAGATAGATGTGACCTATCTGCATCTTTTCAAAAGGCTGTAAAGCTTCACCTTATCCAAAAGAGTAAAAAGATTTTTGAGAAAGAGAAGATTAAAGATTTTGCCATTGTGGGTGGAGCATCGGCAAATATTTATATTCGAGAAGCATACGAAGAGCTTTGCAAAAAGTTTGGAAAAAGAGTTCATACTGCTCCACTAAAATTTTGTTCTGATAACGCTGGAATGATAGGTAGATATGCCATTGAAGCGTATAAAAAGAAGCTCTTTGTTGATGCCTATGAGATTGAAGTCATACATACAAAGAAGAGAGAAGCAGGAAGCATCTTATAACCCAAATTTAGGTAAAATATACGCAATTTAACAAAAATAATTATATGATTAATGGAGCTATCAATGGCAGAATATGGTGCTAGTAATATTAAAGTCCTTAAAGGGCTAGAAGCAGTTAGAAAACGACCTGGAATGTATATTGGAGACACCTCAACAAAGGGTCTTCATCATCTAGTTTATGAAGTTGTAGATAATTCCATAGACGAGTCTATGGCAGGTTTTTGTGATACAATCAAGGTAACATTAACAAAGTCTGGTTCAGCTATTATTGAAGATAATGGTCGTGGTATTCCTGTAGGTATGCACCCAACTGAAGGGATTTCAGCTGCTACGGTTGTTTTAACAGTACTTCATGCAGGTGGAAAGTTTGATAAAGATACATACAAAGTCTCTGGTGGTCTTCATGGTGTTGGTGTTTCAGTTGTAAATGCATTATCAAAAGATTTACATTTAACAGTATATAAAGATGGTTCAATTTATGAACAAGACTTTAAAGAGGGTATTCCACAAGAACCTTTAGATACAACAGGTACAACACGGAAGAAAGGTACAAAGATAGAGTTTTGGGCAGATGATACTATCTTTACAGAGAGTACAACTTTTCAAAAAGAGATTTTAATGAAGAGATTCAAAGAGTTAGCCTACTTGAATCCAAAAATAACTATTGATTTCAGAGATGAGCGTGATGGAACAAAAGAGATTTTTCATTTTGAGGGAGGAATCAAACAGTTTGTAGAAGATATGAACACTAAAGAGCCTCTCTCCCAAGCTCAATTTTTTCAAGGTAAAGCAGATGATATTGAGATAGATATTGCAATCATGTATTGTGATGGAGATTCTGAAAAATCACTCTCTTTTGTAAACAATATTAAAACAGCTGATGGTGGTACTCATGAAGCAGGATTTAGGGCAGGATTGACTCGTTCAATGGCATCCTATATCTCTAAAAATGCTAGTGCAAAGGAGAAAGGTGTAAAGATTACAGGAGAGGATTGCAAAGAGGGTTTAATTGCTATTGTCTCTGTTCGTGTCCCTGAACCTCAATTTGAGGGGCAAACAAAAGGAAAACTTGGTTCAAGCTATGTTCGTCCATTGGTTCAAAAATTCTTCTCTGAAAATTTCAATAAATATTTAGAAGAGAATCCAATTGAAGCTAAAGCAATTATGGGTCAAATACTACTTGCTGCTCGTGGTCGTGATGCTGCAAAACGTGCTAAAGACTTAGTTAAGCGTAAAGACTCAATGAGCATTGGAACACTACCTGGAAAGTTATCTGATTGTCAAAGTAAAGACCCTGCAATTTCAGAGATTTATTTAGTTGAAGGAGATAGTGCAGGTGGTTGTTTTGTGGGAGATACTAAAATATCTTTGGCAGATGGAAAAGATATTCCAATTAAAACTTTAGCAGAAGAACATAAGAGAGGTAAAGTTAATTTCATCTATACCTATAATCATGAAACAGATAAGATTGAACTGCAAAAAGTCAACAATGCTTGGCAGACAAAAATTACTAATGATTTACTTTATGTAACTTTAGATAATGGGAAAAGAGAGCTTTGTACTTCTGACCATAAAAAAAAAAAAAAAAATGGTAAATATACTGAAGCAAAAGATTTAAAAGTTCTTAGTTCAATTATGCCTTTAGATATTAAAGAGATTGATATTAAAGTTATAAAGATTGAAAAGTACGAAGGAGAGCCTATTTCTGTATATGATATAGAAGTTCCTAATACCCATAACTTTGCTTTGGCATCAGGTGTATTTGTTCACAATTCAGCAAAACAGGGTCGTGACCGAGTTTTCCAAGCGATTTTACCTCTAAAAGGTAAGATTTTAAATGTTGAGAAAGATAGTTAAGAAAAAATCTTGAAATCAGACGAAATCAAAAATATGATTACAGCTCTTGGTTGTGGAATTGGTGATGAGTTTAATGAAGATAAATTACGTTACCACAAAGTTATCATCATGACTGATGCCGATGTTGATGGTTCACACATACAAACTCTTTTAATGACCTTTTTCTACCGTTTCTTAAAACCTGTCATTGAAAATGGGTATCTATACTTAGCACAACCACCTCTATATCGTTATAAAAAAGGTAAAAATGAGACCTATTTAAAAGATGATAAAGCACTTAATGACTTCTTAATTGAACATGGTATTGGTGTATTGGAGTCTGAAACTATGGGACAAAAAGATTTGATTGAACTATTTAAACTTGTAGCCTACTATAAGAGTGCATTATCTGAAATAGAGAAACGTTTTGCACTGCCTGAAGTTGTTCGCTTTATGGTAGAGAATCCAGATATAATATCTTCCAATAATGATACACTAGCTAAAAATTTAGAGGATTATATTGCTACTCTAGGGTACAACATATTAAATAAAACTATAAATGAAGAGATGATACAGCTATTTGTTCAGACCAATGATGGACTTGAAGAGTTAATTGTTGATGATAACCTATTTACATCTCCATATTACAATGAAGCTATATATTTAAACCAAAAAATTCAAGATAGAGTTACAGATGAGTTTAAGCAAAAAGATATTTTGGAATTATTGGCAATGATTGAAGCATCTGCTAAAAAAGGTGCATATATACAACGATACAAAGGGCTAGGAGAGATGAACCCTGAACAGCTTTGGGAGACAACAATGAATCCAGAAGATAGAAGATTGTTGAAAGTAGTTATTGAAGATGATGAGAGTGCCTCTAATACATTTATCCTGCTTATGGGTGATGAGGTTGAACCAAGACGTGCATATATTGAAAAACATGCAAAAGATGTTAAACATTTGGATGTGTAGATGAAATACGGAGAAGAAGAGATAGAGGCATTTAATATTGATGCAAAAGAGAACTATTGGGATAATAACCACCCTAAAAATTACACTATTGATATAGAATTACCAGAGTTTATGTGCAAATGTCCAAGGTCAGGTTATCCTGATTTTGCGACCATTAAGTTAAGTTACTCTCCAGATAAATATGTGGTTGAGTTAAAGGCGTTAAAATTATATATTAACTCATTTATGAATAGATATATATCTCATGAAGATTCTGCTAATGAGATATTTGATGCTCTAAGTAGAAATATGAATCCAAGATGGATAAGAGTAGTAGCAGACTACAATCCAAGAGGAAATGTTCATACTGTAATTACAGTAGATAGCAGAGAGAATTAACTCTCTTTGCCATAAAAAAAGTTTGTAGCATCTACAAATCCATCTACACTCCCACAATCAAAACGTTTACCTTTAAATTTAAATGCAATCACTTTTCCTCTTTTAGCCTGTTCAAGTAGAGCATCTGTAATCTGTATCTCTCCACCTTTTCCAGCCTTTGTATCTCTTAAAATATCAAAAATATCAGGTGTTAAGATATATCTACCAATAATTGCTAAATTTGTTGGTGCATCTTTAGGCTCTGGTTTCTCTACCATATCATATACACGATAGGTATCATCTGTTCCATCTACCAATTTTCCTGCTATTACACCATATTTATTTGTATCTTCCATTGGAACTTCTTCTATTGCAACAATAGAACAGTTATATTTTTTATATACCTCTACCATTTGAGATAGTACACTATCTTGGCTATAACACAAATCATCTGCTAGAATAACAGCAAAGGGTTCATTACCAATAAGTGTCTCTCCTGTAAGAATGGCATGACCTAAACCTTTCATCTCTATCTGTCTTGTATAGGAGAATGTACACTTAGAGATTAGAGAACGAATCTCATCTAATAGTGGCTCTTTACTCCCACCTTTAATCTGATGCTCTAACTCATAGCTAATATCAAAATGGTCTTCAATTGCTCTCTTTCCACGACCTGTAACAATTGCCATTGTTTTGATTCCAGCTTCAACTGCCTCTTCTACACCATACTGAATAAGTGGTTTTGTTAAAATAGGCAACATCTCTTTTGGTGTTGCTTTTGTTACAGGTAGAAATCTTGTACCATATCCTGCTGCGGGAAATAGACATTTTTTAATCATCTATTAACTCCTTTTAAATTTAATAGCTTTTTCAATACGCTTGATGGTCTCATCTTTCCCTAAAATAGCCATAATCTCATCGAGTCCTGAACCTGTCATAGCCCCTAAAAGACTCACACGTAAGGGTTGCCCTATCTTTCCAAAACCTATCTCTTTTTTTTCTACTTCTGCCTCGATTACTTTATGATAATCGCTTACTTCATTAAGCTCTGCCTCTTTTAAAAGCGTCATGAAAAGTTCTAAGATTTCAGGGGTATCCTCTTTAAATGCTTTTTTAAAGTTCTTCGCATTGTACTGGGTAGGTGCATTTAAAATCAGATTTACCTGCTCTGCCAACTCAACCAACGTTTTTCCACGCTCTTTGGTAGCATTTAAGATTAAATCTTTTTTATCATGCTCTCGAATATCTACCCCAAACTCAACCAAAAGTTCGGCTAGTTCATCATAAGGCTTGTTTTTAATATAATGAGCATTTAACCAAAGTAATTTATCAAGGTTGTAGTTAGAGGAGCTTTTGTTGATGTTTTTAGGGTCAAAAAGCTCTATCATCTCCTCCATGCTAAAAATCTCTTGGTCACCATGACTCCACCCTAAACGGACTAAAAAGTTTAAGAGTGCTTCAGGAAGATAGCCTAAAGTCTTGTACTCCATTACATCTGTCGCCCCATCACGTTTTGAGAGTTTTTTACCCTGTTCGTTGTTTATCATGGCGACATGGTAGAAGTTTGGTAGTTTAAACCCTAACGCTTCATAGACCACTATCTGTTTAGGAGTATTGTATAAGTGGTCATCTCCACGAATAACATCTGTTAATCCCATCAATGCATCATCAATGGCAACTACAAAGTTGTAGGTAGGTACACCACCTGCACGAGCAATAACAAAATCATCCACTTCAGAAGCAGCAATATTTATCTCCCCTTTTACGCCATCTTTAAAGCTAATAGTTCCCTCTTGTGGTGCTTTAATACGAATAACAGGCTCAACTCCCTCTGGAGGTGTTCCTGTGAAATCACGGTAACGCCCATCATAATGGGTTCGCTCTCCTC
>CAMZNQ010000348.1 GCA_947313765.1 uncultured Sulfurovum sp. | reverse complement strand
TACCTACTCCTTCTATAAAAATGCCTGTATTAATAGATTCTGAACAAGATATAATATTAGCTGATTCATTTAATTACGCTTGTGAATTAATAGATGATTCTAGTATAGATACAAAGCCTTGTTCAACTATAAAAGATGGTTATATACCTATAAAAGATGTTAGTATTTATGGCTGGGGACTTGTTGGTGATATAAGCTCTATTAAAACTTATACAGAATCCGAAGTAACAATTGAATGTGAAAACGAGACTATAACTGAAGAAACAGAAAATGATTGCTCTACCAATATAGAAATAGTAGATAGCTTTATAGATGTTGATTTAGGTAAGTTACATATTATTTATGAAACCAAACAAGAATTAAATTTCTTAGATAATTCTCAAGATTTATTAGATGAATTATTAGCTGAAGATGAATTAATAAAAAACTTTGTTTGTGGTACTATATTACGTTCAGATGAAGATGCTCATTCTAGGACTCTAGGAGAAACAGAATTAAAATTATTTGATGAAGGCTATAATATTATAATTAATAAATATATTGATAATTATGAGGTTAATGATAAGCTAGAAATACTTGGCTATGAACAAGGTAATTATGATATAGAGATAAATAAAAAACTTACTGTAGATAATAGTTTACTTGACCAAGATAAACAAGATTTAGAGAAAGCTAAAATTGATAAAGAGATACAAGCTATTAAACTTGAAGAAAGAGCTATATCAATAAGAGAGCAAGCTATTAAACTTGATTCCTCTAAAATTAATTTAGAAGAAGAGAAAGTTAGAAAAGAAAAAGTAAAAGAGAAAAATAGAAATTGTGAAAATAAATATGAACAATTTACATATAAAGGTATATAATGTATATTAATTTAGAAGGTCTTCAATTAGGTGTACAAGATTTACTTCTAGGTTTCGGAGAATTGAAAGTAGTAAGAAATGCTAAAGCTGTTTATTTAAAAGCTATTAATGCATTTAATATTCCTTTTAATGAAACTGAAACAATAGGAGATAATCTTGAATCACTTAATGAAGAGGTAAAAAAGATTAATCCTTACTCTAATTGTGTAGTAGAACCTAGATTTATTAGAAATTACGGTGAATACGATAATGCATTCTTAACTAGGGTAATAGAGGGTTGTGAAATACCAGAACTAAGTAATAGTATTGAGCAAAGAGTAATATTTAATATTGGAGATTCTGTTAATCATAACGGTTTAACTTGGATTGCATTAGTTGATAATTTAAAAGAAGAACCTACTGAAGTTACTGAAACACAAGGTAAATGGATAAGACTAAATAGATTACATGACTTAACAATGGCTATGTTTCCTTCAGTAGTTAAATATGATGTTACAACTGGTGTACCATATGTTGAGTATGGTAAAACATTAATAGATAGAGTAGAGGAATTAGAAAATGCCTGAAAAAGTAATAGGTTCCATAGATTTAAAAGTTGGATTCGGAGAAGAAATAGACCAATGTGGATTAAAGTCTTATATTGTAGAATATTTAAATGCTTATAATATTCCTTATAGTACAGATTATTCAATTGGTCAGATGATTACATTATTAACTGATAAAATTAATAAGGTTAACCCATATGCAGATTGTGGAATAGTATCTGAACCACAAAGATTCTTTGGTAATTATGAAGAAGCTGTAATAGTTAGAGATGTTGAAGGTTCTTGTACTATCCCTGGAGCCATTGATGTAATAGAACAACGAGTTGTATTTACTGCTGGAGACATAGTTATAAATGGAGATGATAACCATTATTGGATGGCTATGGTTGATAAACCTGAATCTGAGCCAACTAATGCTGGACATTTAGCTGGAGAATGGTGTGATATTACTGATATGTGTGAGAAATTTGATTTATTGTTCCCTTTCACAATCGAATATGATAGTTCAGGAGTACCTCATCTAATTGAAGGCAAATCTATTATAGTTAGAGTAGATGAATTAGAAGCTTGTTGTGAAGATATTAAAGATAGAGTAGATGCTATAGAAAATACATTATCTTTAAAAGAGCCTATTATTACTATTTTAGATGGTAATGACATTATTCTTGAAGGTGAGTCTTGGACAGATGCAGGTGCTACTGCAGATGATAATGGTGTTGATGTAACTAGTTCTATTGTTGTTAATGGTAGTGTATCAACTAGTTTACCTGGTACATATCTAATAGAATATACTATTACAACAGCTAATGGTTTCGATAGAGCTGTTAGAATAGTTACTGTATTAGAAAATACTGGATTACCTACTATTACTGTTTTAGGAGGTGATGATGTTATTCAAGAAGGTGATTCTTGGACAGATGCAGGAGTAGTTGCTAAAGATAGAGATGGTAATATTATTACGGATGTAACTGTTACTGGTGAAGTAGATACTAGTACGCCTGGTGT